>JAFRLP010000228.1 GCA_017431185.1 Victivallales bacterium
CCAGCAGGAACCGGGCGGCGGCGGCGGCGACCGTGCCGACGCTCCAGGGCGGCTGCTCCTCCCGCAGACGTTCCACCACAGTTGGATGGGCGCATATATAGCCGATACGCACACCTGCACACGCATAGAACTTGGTCAGAGACCGGGAGATGGCCAGGTTGGGCAACGGCGCGAATGCCAGCAAGGAGTCGCCAGTGAAATCGGCGAATGCCTCGTCAACCAGGAAGAAGCAATCGGGGCGTTCTGTCACCAGGTCATGCAGTTCCGCGGCGGAGACGGCATGCCCCGTCGGATTGTTCGGGTTGCCCAGGATGACCAGTTCGCCGCCACGCAGAAACTGCGACAGTCCACGTGCATCCAGATGAAAGTCGCTCTCCTCCGGCAAGGCGAAACGGCGCACCGTCTTGCCAGCCTTGCGGCAGTTCTCCTCGTATTCCAGGTATCCGGGGGTGACGACCACCGCCTCCGAGTTCGGCAAAACCCTGGGAAGCAGGGCAAGCAGTTCAGTGCTGCCGTTGCCGAAGAGGAACTCCCCGCCTGACCGTCCCCATCTCTTTGCCGCCAACCGTGCCAGACTTTCGGCATGCGGTTCGGGATAGGCCTCCAGATGGTTCAAGGCCGACTGGCAGGCCGCCAGAAGTCCGTCAGGCATCCCAAGCGGGTGCAAATTGACGCTGAAGTCCAGCAATTCCTCAGGTCGGCAGCCGGCCAGTTTCGCCAGTTTCGTTAGGTTTCCGCCATGTGTAATCATACCTGCCTTTGTTTGAGACTACGCATCCTAGAGATTCATGGTATTCACGTTGCCGACGCGGTGAACACGTCGGTACTGCCTTGGCGTGACGGAGTACTTTCGGAAAAACTGCCTGCGGAAATGCGGCAGGTCGTTGAATCCGCAGAAGAAGGCGATTTCCTTGATGGAGGAGAGGCTTGTCCTGAGCAGATACGCCGCCTCGCGGCAGCGCTGGTGGTTGATGCATTGCAGCACACTGACCCCGAAGGTCTTCTGGAACACATGGCTTAGATAATCCCGGCTGCAATTCAATTCCGCAGCCACGTCGGCGGTGCTGATGTTGTCGGCAAAGTGGAGATTGACGATGCGTTTCGCGCCCTCGGCCAGTTCCGACACTTTGGTTTTGACAGGACTGTCCGCAGGTTCGCGGCAGGTTTCATTCAGCAGAATCTCCTTCAGCAATTCGCAGGTGCGCTGGTTCGCCAGTGTCTTCTGCTCGTTGATCAGCAGGGTGAAATACTGCGTGAAATAGTCTGGCCGCGCAGGCCGCCCATATTGATGGCACCTTTTCAGCAGTTGGTCGGGGCAGTCGAAATGTCCCCAGAAGAATGACAAGTCCTTTTCGTAATCCGCCGTTCCGCCATGCTCCACCTCCTTGTGGAGAATGAGATACTGCCCCGCACTGACCTGAAAAGAACGTTCTCCTTCCCGAATGTGCAGAACCCCCGACTTCACGAAAATCAGTTCATGATTGGTGAGGGTACGGGTCAGGTGACGTCCTTTTCCGTTGGATATGAACAGACCTGCTATTTCAAATGTCACATTTCTCATGCGAAGCCACCTGCATTCGGCGTTTCCGGCAACCACTGCAAATATATCCCGCGAAAGCCAGAAACGCAATGCGGGAACCGGCAAAAACTTTTGCCTTGACCATTCATTGCCACCAGCCCGTGCCAAAGGCGCGAACGAAAGATTACAAAAAACTGCTTTGACACCTTTTTTCCCAAAAAATGCATCTTGTTGCCCGCCACGCCGCAGATTATATTAATTGAAGTAATTGCAAAACCATCATCCCGACCGCCCTCCCGACGCGGCGCGATGGCCTCATCGCCCAGACTCGGCGTGACACCACGCATCGTCTTCGCCCGTCGCCCCCGCTTGCGGCGGCTTGGTGGCTGGACGGCAGTTTTGCAATTGCCTCAACCCGATGTAAAATCCGCAGGCTGTGCATCCTTCAGGTGCAGAAATCAACACCAATCACAAGACAATCCCATGAAATCAGAATCTGGATACGGACAGTTGATACAACGGGGGAGCAGAAATGCCACGGCTTGGCAGTTTACCCTTGTTGAATTGCTGGTCGTCATAGCGATAATCGCCATACTTGCGTCCATGCTTCTGCCTGCCCTGTCACGCGCACGGCGGGCTGCCATCAGCGCCAACTACATCTCCAACCTGAGGCAAATCGGCCTGGTGGCGCACGAATACTCGATGGACCAGGACGGATACCTCGCCCCTACCTTGTCCCTCTACAACGGCAACGAGACCACCTGGGTCGCCGTCTATATCCACAGCGGGTCGCTGGCCAGGCCCAATGACGGGGGCGTCGTCATATACCGATGCCCCGCAGCCGGCGGCACACAGCACGGAGACGATTCGGAATCCTACGGCAGTGACGGCGCGGTCAACGGCGAGTATGTGACGAAGAACAACATCCACTCGCTCCGCCTCACCTCCTTGCGGGGCAGCGCCTCCGTATTCCCGATGTACGCGGACAGCTTCAAGTGCGTGCCTGGAGACAAGACAAACGTCACGCCCCAGGCGGGCAGGAGGCAGAACTATCGGATTGACATTGACTGGGGCGGCGCCGTGGCGGCGCGCCATCTGAAGAAGGCGAATCTTGTCATGGCGGACGGCCATGTCCAGAGTTCCACTGGCCCCGAACTGAAGATGAGATACAACCGCGGCGCCTCCAGCCCCCAGATTTCCTCCTGGTGGTATGATTCGGGCGCCTATTTCCAATATGTCCATACAGAGTACTGACCCATGAAAAAACTGATTGCCTTGACGACTCTTCTTTTGCCGCTGTTGGCCGGCGCCTCGGACGCCAGGCACTGCGCAAACCTGGGCCTCCCTGTCCTGATTATCGGCATCGACGGCGCAGGCGTCCATTCCGCCGACGAATTCTGCCGCCTCCCCTCCATCGACGTCATCCGCGACATGCTTCTGCAATACATGGCGGACGGCGCATAGGATTCGACATTCCCGCCAACGAGTTCCAGAAATCTTACCGAATGGAATCCGAAAATCTTACCGAATGAAAATCGGAAATCTCATCGGATGGAATTGAAAAATCCTACCGAATGCATTATGTTATGATATCCGTAACTATTCAGAGCCCCCGCCTGTTTTGACGTGCGGGGCATCAGATTTGCCACAGTGTACGACGTGACAAGCGTGAGTCCCCAACCTGCCCGCGAGGCCTTCAGGCCTCGCGGATTGAAGTAGCCTGGGGTTCTGAATAGATGCTGATATCCATTTGCCCCAAGCATATCCAACGCAAAAGGGAATGAGAATCCATCATGCAAAGGCAGGATTACAAACCGAGACTGATTGACAGGCAGGTGCAGAATTTTCTTTCGGCAATGGGAGCAGTTGTCATAGAAGGTCCCAAGTGGAGCGGAAAGACATGGACATCCTCCCAGCACTGTCGAAGCGAATTTCTGCTGGGCAGCCCCGATGGTAATTTTCAGAACAAGCGTTTGGCACTGCTTTCACCAGAAACGGTTCTAATCGGTGAAGCACCGCGTATGCTGGATGAATGGCAGGAAGTCCCCCCTCTTTGGGATGCGGTGCGAGCGGAAGTGGACAGGCGGAATGCCAAAGGGCAATTCATTCTCACAGGCTCTTCGACCCCCAACCGCAAGGGCATTATTCATAGCGGGGCTGGCAGAATCGGCAGGCTTCGGATGCGTCCCATGTCACTCTTTGAATCAGGTGACTCCAATGGACAAGTGTCACTGGAATCGCTTTGCTCCCAACGCATTACCCCATGTTTGAACAAGGACATTCCACTGCCTATGCTTGCATCGCTGATTGTTCGGGGCGGCTGGCCTGGAAACCTGGATGTGCCTGATTCCACTGCTGGAATCATCTCCAGGGAATACATCAAGGCACTCCTGGAAAGCGATATTCCACGCCTTCAAGAAAAGAAACGCGATGTCCACAAAATCCATCTTCTGCTGCGTTCACTGGCCCGTAACGAAAGCACGACAGCATCCGTCGCCGCATTAAGAAAAGACATCAGCGGGGTTGACGGCGAAAGTGTCGATGATGACACAATCAATTCCTATCTGGACATTCTTCATCGCCTGTTCATTTTGGACAATCAGTTGCCTTTTGCTCCTGGAACCCGCTCCTCCATCCGAATCAAGCAAGCGGAAAAGCGTCACCTTGCCGATCCGTCACTTGCCTGCGCTCTGTTAAACCTGAACGCGCAAGGGCTTGTCAATGACCTGGAAACCTTCGGCTTCCTTTTCGAGGCCCTCTGCATCCGGGACCTCCGCATTTACGCTGAATCCTTCGGTGCGGAACTATATCATTATCAGGACTACAAGGGCAATGAATTCGATGCGGTGCTCGAACTTCCCGACAAGAGATGGTGCGGCATTGAAATCAAATTGGGAGCGCAGCAGATTGACGCCGCGGCGGACAACCTTTTGCGTATCAATGGCGCCATAAAAGACGCTGACGGGAAAGGCGCGTCCAGTTTGATTGTGGTCTGCGGACTCTGCAATGCCGCCTATCAGCGAAAAGACGGGGTCCTGGTCACACCAATTACGATGCTGAAACCGTAAGTCAGGCTGAAGCACTACTTCATCTGACGCCGCCGCCACGCATCCTCCGGTGGCGGGACGCCGCCGCCACCACTCAGCGCCCGGCGGCGGGACGCCGCCGCTACAAAACCGCATTTCGTCCGCCGAAAAAATCAGGGGAATGCCGCTTGACAAACCAGAAACAGGGATTATAATATGTTTAACGTTAAGCATACCCCTTGTCTTTTGTAGCGTTCCATTTGAAAAAAAGAAGAAATCATGAGAAGAAAATTCACTTTGATTGAGTTGCTTGTCGTCATCGCCATCATCAGTGTGCTGGCCGCGATGCTTCTGCCGGCATTGTCGAAGGCGCGTGAGAAGGCCAGGGGAATCGCCTGCGTCGGCAATTTCAAACAGCATGGGCTCTACATGGCCATGTACACGGACGAGAACGCGGACACCATCCCCACGAATGTCAGCGACAGCGACTCCTGGTACAACCGAGCCACCAAAAGCGGGGTCTGGCCCTGGGGCCTGAAATGGAATGGAAGCGATAGTTATTTTGCCTCCGAGGCCATCGGCGTCTGGCGATGCCCCTCCGCGCACTATGCATACGGGAGCACGAAAGCCGAGCAGAACATTGGCCTGAACCAGCATCTTTCGGGGGCGAGCACCACGTCCGTCGTCGCCAGCCACAGACCCAGCGCCGTGTATGTGCTTTGGGACTCCGTCTATTGGTCTTCCAATCCCTGGTTGACCTTTTCCGGCACGGTGTCAGGGTACCGCTATGAATTCAGGCATGCAGGGGTCAACCAGATTACGATTTCGTTCCTCGACGGACATTCGGAACTGGTGCAGAGAAAACATTTCACCAAGAACGGCGAAACCCTTGGCTTCTGAGATGCCCCCGTAGCCTGGTGGCCGTCCGAAGTCACCGCCATGGAAGAGGGAAAATCCGCAGTCAAGGCAGTAGTTTTGCAATTACCCCTTATATTAGAGTGTCGTGACGCACTGGAGTTTTTCGTGGACCAGATCAGAAGGATTATCACAGCGCTTTTCCTCCTCGCCAGCACAGGATGCCTGGTGCGCAATGCCGCCGCCAACTCGCATCGCCTGGTCTCCGACGGGAGGACGGATTACGCAATCACCCTTCCAGCCGACGCCATTTCCGCCGAAAGGACTGCCGCCCGTGAACTTCAGTTGCACCTGAAGAAGATGACGGGAGTGGACTTTGGCGTACACCCTGCCTCCAGGCACGGCGGCGGTCCGAGGATTGCCGTGGGATTCCAGGAAGGCCTGCCGACAGAACTGACCGAAGCCAAATATCCTGGCCTCGGACCAGAGGAAGTAGTCATTGACAGCGCAGGGGAGACAATCCTCCTGGCCGGAGGGCGTCCCCGCGGAGCACTCTATGCGACCTACGAATTTCTGGAGAGGCTGGGCGTGCGCTGGTACACGCCCCAGGAGACATTCGTCCCCAGCCGTTCGGAACTCACTGTGGAAGTGAGTCCGGAGCGCTACACATCGCCCTTCCGCTCTCGCACCAACGTGCCGGGCAACAGTCCGACAGGCGAATGGTGCGCCAGAAACCGCATGAACTCGCTTCTCGAATGGGGAAATCCAGGGAAAGAATATGGAGGCGGAGTGTGCCAGGGCCCCGACATGCACACGCTTTGGCGGCTTATGCGCCCCGATGTCTTCCTGAAGCACCCCGAATGGGCCGCCATGGTGGACGGCAAACGGCAGACACGCCACGCCAACAACCACTGGGGCGCCTGTCTCTCCAATCTCGCGCTCCAGGATTTCATCGTGGCACGGACGATGGAGTGGCTGCGGAAACACCCCGACGTCACGGATGTCTGGTTCGGGCAGAACGACGGCTCGCCCTATTGCACCTGCAGAGACTGCCAGGCATTCTATGACTCGCACGGCGGGGTTCCCTCCTCCGTCATCTGCCTCATCCTCAACAGGCTGGCCGACGCGGTGGCCACCGAATTCCCCCGGGTGCGCGTGAAGACGCTCGCCTACTCCTGGAGCCTTGCCCCACCCGCCAACATCACGCTTCGCGACAATGTCACCGTCATGCTCTGCGCCTCCTTCAGCCATTTCTCCGAACTCGGCGAGGACGAGGACACCCGGAACTTCCTTTCCCATGTGGCGGAATGGAAAAAGGTGGCGGGCGACTTCGAGGCTTACCTCTACTCCCATCCATCCGACGAATACTGGTTCCCTGCGGCCTGCCTCTATAACCAGGCACGGAACATACGGCGTGTCCGCGACCTGGGAATCCAGTGCATACACCAGGAACTATTCAGTTCCAGGTTCGGAGGCGAGTTTGTCCACCTGTTCGCCTGGCTCAACACACGGATGATGTGGCGTCCCGACTCCGATGTGGAGGAACTGGTGCAGGACTTTTGCAGGGGCTATTACGGCGAGGCGGCAGACGAGGTGCTCCATGCCGTTCACCGCACCGAGCAGAGCCATGCGGGCGGCTGGCGCCCTCCCCGCGAAAACGCGGGATATGTTCCTGGGTACCTGGAGCCGTCCGTCATCCAGGATGTTCTTCCGAGGCTTCAGGCAGCGTATGACAGCAAACGCGCCCCCAACCTGAAGCGTCGCCTGGGGCTCGCGCTCCTGCCCTATCTGTGGGGGGACTATTGGATGAACTTCCGCGGGGCCGGCAAGGTCGATGAAACGACAGGGCTGTGGGGAGTGCCCTTCGCCAACCGCGAAAGGTGCGCGGTGGAGGGTGCGCTCATCCGGACACTCATGCTTGAGAACGGCGTGAACGCGCTGCAACTCAACGGCGGCGCCTTTGACGCGCGCCTCCTC
>JAFRLP010000229.1 GCA_017431185.1 Victivallales bacterium
CGCAAAGAATGCGCTGGTAGGGCGCGGGGTAGCAAAAAAACGTTTTTTTCCTTTGCTGTATTTTCAGATGCAATCTTACGCCTTTTCCCGTCAGAAAAGGAAAATTGATGCGGATTTTTACGATGGGTTGATGTAAAAAGAATCGTAATTTGCAAATAAAGAATCTTTAAAAAGTAATTAAAATAAGTTGAAATAAAAAAATATCGCAATTCTCAACTTGAAAATACAGGAATCAATGTGATATTATTAGGGAAATCAGCCGCCCCGTCTGGACGCGGCGCCGAAACAAGTACTGAAAGGAGTAGCACAGATGCTCGAATGGGAAATCAGAGAAAAGGGATTGCCATGTCCATTCAGCGAGAAATTTCTTCAGGTGATTTGGAACGAGGGGCACATTGTGCCCTTGGCCTGTTGCGTGGACGGCACTCCGTTGCGCGTCTTGTCCCCAGGTGTGTGGAATGGCGGCGGCGGACCCGATTTCCAGGGGGCCGCCCTGCTGCTCGGGGGCATTCCCGTGCATGGTGATGTGGAGATTCACCGATATGCCTCGGACTGGCGTCGGCATGGGCATGACCGCGATGGCCGTTATGACGGGGTGGTTCTTCACGTGGTCTGGGTGGATGATTATGGCTCAGTTCTGCCAGACGTCCGAACCTTGGAACTCCACTCTGCGTTGCAGCCGGAATGGCAGAAACTGCTGTGGCGGCTGGAGGATGCCTGCTATCCCCATGCCAGCCGCATCGCACCTGGGGATTGCGCCCTCCGCTGGGCATTGACGGATGACGCCCGGGTGCGCACTCTCCTGACCACGGCAGGACTGGCGCGTTTTTCCGCCAAGGGCGACAGCCTGGCGCGTCTGGCGGCTGATTTGGGGCAGGAGCAGGCTCTCTACGTCGCCCTGTTCGACTGCCTGGGCTACCAGGCCAACCGCGAACCCTTTCGCGCCTTGGCGGAGACTTTGCCAGTGACCCGTCTTGTCGAATTGGGCAATGACCTGGAACGCACCGCCGCTTTGCTGGGCACCGCCGGGATGCTGCCCGATTTGACCCGCGAACCAGTCTTGCCGGAGTGTCAGGAGTGGGTGCGGCAACTCTGGGATAACTGGTGGCGAATGGGGGGAGGAAAGGCGGCTGGACTGGAGTGGCATCGGGCTGGCCTGCGCCCATACAACAGTCCATGCCGCCGTCTTTTGGCGGGGATTCAGTGGTTGAGGCGTGCGGAGTATCGTCCTGCCGCCTGGCTGAAGGGGCTGGCGAAGCGTGTGTCCAGCCCGAAGGAGTTGGTGCGGGCGCTGGAAAGTCCAGGCGATGGGGAGGAGTGGTGGCGCGGGTTGCTGGACTTTGGACACCGCATTTCGCCGCCTGCCGATTTGCTGGGACGGGAACGTCTGCTGGATTTGGCTGCCAATGTCCTGTTGCCGTATCTGCATGCGGTGTTGTCTCGCACACCTGATGCGAAGGCAATTGCGGATTTGGCCAGGGAGGCATTCTGCCAGCTGCCGCTGGGACAGGACAATCGGCTTGCCCGTGAGGCAACTTTGCGTTTTTTGACCCCGCCTAGCCGTGTCCGAGATGTGGTGCGAAACATCTGCCAGCAGCAGGGGCTGCTGGATCTCTATACTGGCTTTTGCCTGGCCTTGAACAGCGATTGCCGCCACTGTCCGTTTGTGGCGGAGACATAAGAGGTAATTGCAAAATTCTCATCCCAACCGCCTTCACGGCGCGGCGCGATGGCTTCATCGCCCAGACTCGGCGTGGGAGCCACGCCTCGTTTTCGCCAGTCGCCCTCGCCTGCGGCGTTTGGGCGGTTGGGCGGTGGTTTTGCAATTGCCTCATAACCTGAAACCCAAACAGAGGAGAAGAGTGAAATGACCGAACCAACCATGAGTTCTGGTGAGAAGGAGATTCTGTGCATGATTGTGTCGCCCGCGCCGCGTCTGCCATTCCCCTAGGAGGATAAGCACCTTGCCAACGGTGACACGGAGAAGGAGTATCTCATTCCCGATGACCAGAAACAGGAGATTTTTGATGAACTGTTCCCCTTTGAACCCCGTCCCGAACTGGACGATGTGATGCTGGACATCCACGAGAACAAGACATTCGTCGTGCGCGATTTCCGCGTCCTGCGCTGGAAAGAACGCAATCTGATTGTCAGTCCATTTTATCCCCAGTCTGGCGGCATGGTCGTCGATTGGGTGGAGGATGATTGATTCCAGGCCAAAAAGTCATCGCCCCGCAGGGGCGGCACATTGTTAGCCCTGGGTGAACGCGCCCGTCAGGGCGCGGAACCCGGGGTGCAATCGCGCGAAATCGGTTTGCGCCCCGCGATGGGC
>JAFRLP010000230.1 GCA_017431185.1 Victivallales bacterium
GGAGAACTTCGAGAAAACCGTCGCCGGAACCGAATCGAAGCTCTCTATGCTGGGAAACACTTTTCCGACACATAAGTGTAAACTTGACAGGGAGTCCAAAAAAGAAACTCTAGCATTCCCTTCGATTCCACCATCCTTCAACTGGTTCCGAACCAGTCCTACCATCTATCCAACATGGTGCGAAAATACCTCGAAATCATGAAATCCCGCCTGTCGGAGGCGATGGCGAAAGCCACTCTGCTGGAAAAGGATTGGCACAAGGTGTCCCCCTCCCCCCTGCTGTCGGGCACGATGGACGAATGCATGGAACGGGAACTGGATGCCTCGCAGTATGGCACCAAGTACTCCACCAGCGGTGTCATGTGCGCGGGCATCGGAACGGCGGTCGATTCCCTCTCGGCCATCCGCAAACTGGTCTTTGCGGACCACGCAGTCTCCTTTGCCGACCTGGGAGCCATCCTGGCCACCGACTGGAAAGACCAGGAACAGCTCCGCCTGCTGGCCGCCAGGCGTGCCCCCAAATGGGGCAACGGCGATGACTCGGCTGACCTACTTGGACAAATGATTGTCGAACAGGCTGGCGAACTCATCATCCATACGCCCAACGTCAAAGGCGGTCACTACCAAATGGGACTATGGTCGATTGACTGGGCCTACACCTTCGGTCGAGAGACCGCCGCCACTCCCGATGGACGGCATTGCGGGGCACCGATATCCCGCAACACGGGAAGCACCGTGTCCTGCGACAACGAGGGCATTGCGGGCCTGATTGCCAGCACCGCCAAATTGGACTACAGGTACTGCGGCGATGGTGCGGTTCTGGATGTGATGCTCTCCCCCCGCTCGGTGTCTGGTCCGTCTGGTTCAGAATTGATTGTACGGCTGATCCGCACTTTTTTCGCGCGCGGCGGTCTGTTCATCCAGTTCAACGTGCTGTCGCCAGAGGTTTTGAGAGACGCGCAACTGCACCCGCTGAACTACCGCAACCTGCAAATACGCCTCTGCGGCTGGAATGTGCGGTTCATCGACCTCCCCCCGAAAGTGCAGGAGACCTTTATTGCGGAAGCGGCAAACCAACGCTGAGCCATGACACCTACTGTCATTCCGATTGCGGCAATCCGCAGACTCACCATTCATGACGGTCCTGGTGTGCGGGACACGGTTTTCGTGAAAGGGTGTCCTTTGCATTGCGCATGGTGCCACAACCCGGAGTGCCTCTCCCCGCAACGACAACTGCTGTTCCATGCCACCCTCTGCACCCAATGCGGCGCGTGTGTCCAGAGCTGTCCGAATGGCGTACACCGCTTTGACTCTTCAGGAAACCATTGTTTGAACAGGGAACCCTGCCAGCTCTGCGGGAAATGTGTCCAGGCGTGCATGTTCAATGCGCTGGAAATCTGCGGAGACGAAATGTCCGTCGAGGAGGTCATCGCAAAAGTCGAGACAGACGCGGATTTCTTCCAGCCAGAAGGAGGCGTGACCCTTTCCGGAGGCGAGCCGGCCCTGTATCCCGCTTTTGCCTCGGAAATGTTTCGGAAATTGCAGCAGGATGGCCTCCACACGGCCTTGGACACCTGTGGTGCGGTTCCATTCGAGGCCTATCAGCGGATTCTGCCGTATACAGATCTGGTACTGTTCGATTTGAAGGGAATGAATCCCAATCGTCACAGGACACATACGGGTCAGGACAACCGCCTAATCCACGAGAACCTGCGGAACATCAGCGCCTTCGGCACGACTGTTGAAATCCGCATGCCAATTGTGCCAGGCTACAACGACTTTCCAGAAGACATTGCCAAGACGGGAGTTCTGCTTGCCCAAATCGCCACGCTGGTCCGCGTGCGCCTGCTCCCGTATCACTCCCTGGCGGGAAACAAATACGCTGCGGCAGGATTGCCGAACACCTTGCCCCAGGCAGAGACGCCAACTTCAGAAAGACTGGCGCGAGTGGCAGATGCCCTGACAAATTATCTGCCACACGGAATACCAGTACTGTTCCGATAGCTAAATCGTCTGGAGACGGTTTCCCTCCTCTATAATAGCTCCTATGAAAACGTGGCAAGTTTTCGTGGATTGTATTGACGGCGGCGAGACGCCGCCGCTACCTTTACTCACCTATGAAAATGTGGCGAGTTTTCGTGGATTGTGTTGACGGCGGCGAGACGCCGCCGCTACCTTTACTCACCGACTGACATCGATTGCGTGATATGACTCCAGAACCTGCCATTTATATGGAGTTCTGTACCCGCGCCTTTGGCGCTGGGCGCTAGCCGAAATCGGCGAGCGATTTCCCACGGCACTAAAAAAATTCACATGACAATTTGACATTTCCCAGATTCAGTAGTATAATAGGTTCAACAGGAATACAAACGCTTGTATTGTCTCGGAACATGGTAACTTTGAAGGACATAGCGCGGGATTGTCATGTATCGCTGGCGGTGGTCAGCCGTGCATTGAACCCCAATTCAGACGGACGTGTCGCAAAGGAGACACGCAGCCGGATAGAGGCTTCGATGAGGCGTCTGCACTACCACCGCAACCATGCGGCAGCCATGCTGGCCATGGGGCGCTGCGCGGCCCTGGGCATATTTCTCCCTGACTACAAGGACGCCCTGATTGCCGAACTGGTAATGGGGGTCTCCGAGGCAAGTGCCGACTTTGATTTCCAATGTCGCTTCTTCTTTGGCCAGAACAGCGCGGACTACCTCCGCTTTCTGGAGACGCTGGGAGACATGGGCTGTTCAGGCATCATCACTTACCCTATCGAGGAAAAGGTGGGGGACGAACTTCGCGTGGCACTGGCGGAATACAGAAAAAAAGGAGGGTGCGTAACAGTGCTCAATTCCACCTCCTCCTATCCTGACGGCATAGAATGCATCTCGCTTGACAACACATACGGCGGCAATCTGGCGGCAGAACATCTTCTTTCACAGGGCTGCACCAGTTTCCATTTGCTGACAGTGGACATGAACTCTCCGACAAATGCGGCACGCGGCAACGGTTTCAACCGTCGCATTCACCAAGCCGGATATTGCACCAGCCTTTCTTCGGTCAAAAGCAGCGGCTACCATAAATACGACTACCAGGCGCTGAAAACCATGATATCCGAATTGAGAAGCGATTGCCAAGAGGGGATATTCGCAGTCAACGACTATCTGGCACTTGCGTTCCTGCGGCAAATGCAGCAGTGCGACAGGCTTGGAGAAGTTGGCAAGAACATACGTCTGGTAGGCTATGACGACAATATAGCCGCATCATACTCAATTCCCGCCCTGACCTCCATCCGTCAGCCAATGCGCCAGTTTGCCAAAGAGGCGACTTTGCGTATGATCGGACAGATTGTCGGGATTCCGCGCCTGCATCCACTTCCACTCCCGGAACTGGTCTCACGAGAAAGCTAGTGTCAAATTGGGTAAGAATTTCGACTTGTACGGTTGAAGCCGCAAAGCGGCGTCTATCCCTGTGCAGATTCCACGCTTACGGTTTCAACCGTACAGATAAAGCATCTACCCAATTAGAAACCAGCCACCCCAAAGGCATAAACTCCACCATACAGACGAGGCAGAAACCATGAAAGTCCCCACAATCGCCTTCATAGCATTGGCATCGCTTTCTCTTGCCGCAGAAGACCTTGATTTCCTCAAGTTCAATGACGCGCGGCAGGAGTCCGCCTCCCAGGGAGAGCTTGTTTTTCGTTCCATGCTCAGTCCATACAGAGACGGCTTTCTATGGAAGATGCCCAAAGAGCGCACGGAAGCCACGTCTTGCATAATCGAATTGGGGAATGTCCCGTTGCTTCCCCTTCATTGTTATCGCCTCAACTGGGCGATGATGCCCGCCCAATTCCAGAAAATCCTTATTCGCGTGAACTACATTGGAAAGGACGGCTCCAGGCAAATGGCCAATACCCTTGGCACATTTGAAAACAGTTCCGCCTTTGTCACGCTGGACAGGCCGCTCTTTACGCCCCCCGACATTGTTTCAGGTGATTTTTCCCTGGTCTTGTTTGGTCGAAATCTAAAGGCGGAATCCACCCTGGGCTTCTGCAAAAGCCTGAAGCTGATTGATGACGGCCCGCAAAACAATTCCACCCAGTTGGAGGGGTTCTACGACAGAAACCTGCTTCCATTCAGCGACTTCAGCAGTTTCCCAATCGGAACGGTGGAACGAAGTGCATTGAAGATGATGAACTTCGCGCAAAAGCCCTTCTCCGCAACAGTCGTCGAAGAAAATGGACAGCGTTTTCTCCGCATCAACTACCGCAAGGACGACTACCAGTATGCAACCTGGTTCACGCCGGAGGCCAACACCTACGGCGCCGCCGGTGAAATCAGCTGCCGTCTGAAAGGCAAGGGACGCGTGCAACTCATGCTGTGGTACAACCGCCCCGACTTCCCTACTGTCTTCTTCCATTATGGATATTTTGATCTGACGGAGCACTGGAAAGACTACAAAGTCGGCTTTGGATGCAATGACCCCCTGACGCAAAAACTGGGCTTCTGCATCTCCTTCAGGGACGTGGAGACAGAGGTGGATATCCAAAGCATGAGGCTTGAGCTGCCCAGTCCCACCCCAAGGCAGACGCGGGAATCCGCTTCCGGTAAGGAGGCGGACACTGTGGTGCCTGCGGTTTTGGCGGCCAGTTCTATGCAGGAAGCAAAGCCCCAGGCGGCAACCGTTCATTCTGCTGAAAAACCAGAATGGGCGGACAATAAACTGGGATACGAGGCGTTGTCCCCTGACTACATCGACCCCGATTTCGCTCCCCTTATCCTCAATGGCAATACCGTCCTGTCGGGACACAAGAGAATGTCACTTGACGAATTTGGCCTGCCAGCCAATATCCATTACAGGGACTTCAAGATTACAACAGGCTCGGCCCGTCTGGAGGCAACGGGAAAAACAGGCAGATTGAGCATGAGCCAGGGAAAATCGGCCTTGGCCAAATACGGCAAAAACAACGTGAAGGGACACTCTTCATTCAGATGCGGCGATGTTGATTTCACTGTTGACACGCTTTTTGATTTTGACTTCACCGTCATCTGCAAAATCACGGTTGCCCCTGTCGGTTCCCCAGCCACGCTGACGAATGTTCGCCTGGTGTTCCCATTGGCCACAGTCCCATCGGAGGAAAAACTGGTGATGTACTATATGGAGGGACCAGACAAGGCGGAAAACGGCATCCAGGCCCAAAAACGCAGAAAGCACCTCACCATCAAGGGCGGTGATTTCAATGTGATCTCGCCTGGCTTCTGCTCGCTGTTCTGGATTGGAACCACACAGTGGGGGCTTTCCTGGAATTTCGAGACCGCCCGCGAATGGAATCCCGTCAAAGGCAAGGAATTGACATTCACGCCTGAAAACGGCGAATATGCCATTGAATTCATAGGAAAGGAAACCGTCATTGACAAGCCGCGGCAGTGGTATTTCTACCTGACCCCCACCCCTATGAGAACCCCGCCCAAGAAC
>JAFRLP010000231.1 GCA_017431185.1 Victivallales bacterium
AGGGTGTGAAGATAGGCGGGCAATGGCGGTTCAACGGCAGCCAGATTGACCGTGTGTTCTTCCCCGAAGGACCGCTGGGGTCGGATGACGTTCCGCTGTCGGAGCTGACCCG
Organism: Victivallales bacterium; assembly: GCA_017431185.1. The sequence goes on from JAFRLP010000231.1 coordinate 113, forward strand.
TCCGCAGTTTGAGATTCCCATCAGCCGTCTGGTCAATGAGAGCAGGGTTTTCCTGGACATGAAGGCCACCACGGTGGAGGAGACCATCAACGAATTGACGGACGTCAAGCTGTTCAACAGCCTGGTGCTGGACATCACGGACTTGCGCGCCAAATGCCTGGCCCGCGAGAATCTGCTGAGCACTGGCGTGGGCAACGGCATCGCCGTGCCCCATCCCCGCGACCCCATCTCCACGCTTCAGACCTCCGGCTGCGTGGTCATCGGCCGCTCCTCCAAGGGAGTGGACTTCAAGGCTCCCGACGGGAAGCCCGTTGACCTTTTCTTCCTGGTTTGCAGCCAGACCATCGAATTGCATCTGCATATCATGGGACGGATGTCCGCGCTGCTCTCCGACACCGACTTCGTGCAGGCCTGCCGCCGTGCCAAGACACCTGCCGAGGTCATCCGCAACATCATGGAACGGGAACGCGCCCAATTCATCAAGGACAACGCGAAGGCCTGATGGAAGGCAGGGGGGGTGCTATGACGCTGGTTAAATCTGGTATTGTTGTCCCGTTCTGGTTCTGGAACGGGGATTTGGAGGAGACGGAGATTGCCAGGCAGATTGCACTGGCGGCACGGAGCGGCGTGACTGGTTTGGCGCTTCATCCGCGCGAGGGCAACCGAATCCCTTATCTGGGGCCACGCTGGATGGAGTTGTACCGCTACGCCTGCCAGCTGGCCCAGAGCCATAACCTCCAAATCTGGCTCTATGACGAGGAGGGTTACCCCAGCGGCTCCTGCGGCGGACGCATCATCGCCAAAGGCCCCGAATGGTGTTCCCAGTATCTTGCCTGGGAGGAGATGAGCCGTCGACAGGCGTGTGCCACGGAGAATGTGCTGGCCGCCTTTCTCCGTGCCGAACCCGAGACTGTGGCGGAACTGAAAGAGGGGGACCCGAATGAACGGCTGCTGGTCTTCCACCGCATGACCAGCACGATGTTCCCCGACGCCCTCAGCCGGCGCGTGACGGACGAATTCATCCGCCTCACCCACGAGGCCTACCGCCAGGCCGTCGGGGAGTACTTCGGCACCGTCATCACGGCGGTGTTCACGGACGACAACAACCTCTGCCTGGCGCCCGGCAACCAACTGGCCTGGTGCGAGGATTTGCCGACGGAGTTTCAGGCGCGCCGAGGCTACAATCTGCTGGCCTGCCTCTCCTCGCTGGTGGAGAACGTCCACGGCTTTGAGCAAGTCCGGCTGGACTACTATCGCACGCTTGCGGAACTGTTCGCCGAACGTTTCGTGACCCCCATCCGCGAATGGTGCGACCGTTACGGCCTGAAACTCTATGGACATCTGAATGGGGACGAAGGGCCAATCCACTGCCAGGTCAGCCGCTTCGCCGACCCAGGAACCTATTTCATGGCCATGCGCTCGTCTGGAATGGACGATTATCTCACGCCCCAGCATGACAACGGCTACATGCGCAACGCCATCAATGACTATCCGCAGCCGCACAAGGGGATGACAGGGTTTCCCATCACCACGACCGCCAAACAGGCCTCCAGCGTCGCCAACCAGCTTTTTGACGGGGAGTGCATGGCGGAGACCTTCGCCTCCGAGGGGTGGGGAGTGCCCATTGCGAACCTTCACGCGGAGTCGCTGTTCCTCAACATCCTGGGCGTCAACGTCAGCGTGCCCCACGATTACTCCTCCTGCACGGTTGGCCTGGCCAAGCGCGACCATCCCGCGAGTTACTTTTTCCAGCAGCCGTATTTCCGCTATCGTGCGGAGTACGCGGCGCCTGCCTCCCGCAGTCTGTCGCTGATGCATCGGGGGCGCGTGTGGGCCGATACGCTGGTGCTTCATCCTATGCAGCAGGCCCAGGCCACCTGGGACGGGGAGGCACGGGTGGCGCCCGGCTGCTTTGCCACCATCCGCAAGAGCCGGTATGGCGATGTGGACTACTACAGTGAACTGCTGGCGCAGTTGAATCTGGAACTGCTTCGCGCCCATGTCTCCTTCGAGTACGGGTTCGAGTCCGTGCTGGAACGCCATGCGAAGGTTGCCGGCGGCTATCTGGTGGTGGGCAAGGCGCGATACAGCACGGTCATCGTGCCGTTCTTCGAGATTCTCTCCAAGCGGATGGCCACCCTGCTCAAGGAGTTCCAGGAGGTCGGCGGGAACATCCTGTTCCTGGGCAACATCCCCAGACCCGCGCCATTCGGCGAGATGCTTCTGGTCAACGACTGGGAGGAACTGCTCTCCAATCTGCCGACCGACCTTCTGGTCACCACCACCGAGAAGGACGCCGACCTCGAAATCGGGGTCGGCATACGGCTGGTGGATGGCCGCCGGGAAGTCATGGCGGTCAATTTCGGGCGCCGTGCCTGCCACGCGACGCTGGCGCTTCCCAAGGACTACCTCGCCTACGACCCCATCTCCGACACCCTGTTCCAGCCTGTCTTCCCGCTGCGGATGGAGCCGCTGCACGCCGTCCATTTCCTGCCGAAGGGGGCCTTGAAGGGCGCGGTCTCCGCGCTTCCGCTGCACTGCACGGAACCCATGGCGGGGGAGTTGCAGGAACTGGAGTGGGACATCCGTGCGGACTCCTGCAACGTCCTGCGCATCGGGCAAGGAGCGATTGCCTCGGCGCCCCATGACTTTGATTGCGGCGCCTGGTCGAATCCATTGCACGAACCCATCCATGCCGCCGTCCGCTTCCAGCATGTTCCTGAACATCCATGCATCGCCTTTGAGCCTGACTGCGTGTCGGCGCTCTGGGCGAATGGAGTCCGTGTGCTGGACGAGGGGGAGGCGATGACGCATCCCGCCACGGCGGACTTGCGCGTGGCCCCGCTCGACAGCCTGGTCGGCAGGGGAGTGAACATCTTTGCCTTCCAGACGGATGGCAAACGCCCCGAATACCTCTATCTGCTGGGGGATTTCTCGGTGGGCAAACGCAAGGACGAACTTGTCATCCAGCCGCCACGCCCCCTGAAATTCGGGGATTTGGCCATGCAGGGGATGCCTTGCTATTGGGGTACGGTGGACTACGCCGCCACGTTCCAGTGGAACGGCAAGGGGAGGGTGGAACTGGTGATACCCAAACTGCTTGGCGGTGTGGTCTCCGTCGAGGTCAATGACCAACGGCTGCCAGTGCTGCCTTGCGCTCCCTGGCGCTACGAATTGACCGCCTTGTCAAAGCGCGGGCGCAACAGCCTTTGCCTGCATCTCTGTCCCACCGCCCAGAATTTCTTCGGACCCGATTTGGCGGAGGTGCAGGACAGGCACTCCACCGCCTTCTATCCAGGACGCAAAGCCAGTGCGCCCCGTGCCTGGCTGCCATACGGTCTGGCGACCCCGCCAGAATTGTTCATTCACTGACACTGACAAGGAGATTCATGATGGAGCGTTTGGAAGTCTATCGTTGCCCCGATTGCGGGCTGGTCATCGAGGTCACGACTGGGTGTGATTGCGCCCTCTCCTGCTGCGGCAAGGAGATGAAGCGGATGGTTCCCCAGACCGCCGAATTCAAAATGGAGAAGCACGTGCCGTTCCCCGAGGCGATTGACGGCGGAACGCGGGTCTCAGTCGGCAAGGAGATGGCTCATCCGATGCTTGCCGAGCATCACATCGAGTGGATAGAGATCGTCAATGGCCCGTATGTCAACCGCAAATACCTGAAGCCAGGCGAAAAGCCGATGGCCGAATTCTATGTGCCGCTGCAGAAGGGGATGATTATCCGCGAATACTGCAACATTCACGGTCTCTGGGAATACGTGGTGGAGTAGGGAGAACAGTGCTCTGTTCAGAGTCTCTGACCACTTCAAGTCAGATGTGACTTCCTTGTGGCTGTTCAGTATCCCCACCCGTTTTCCATGCACAGACTCAGATTTGCCATTTGAGCTTGGCGTGCCAAGCGTAAGTCCCCAATCTGTCCGCGAGGCCTTGGGCCTCGCGGATTGAAGCAGCCAGGGGGGCTGAATAGCATCCTTGTTGACCAGGCAGGCGATTTGATTCATTTGAGGTCAGGAGGCAAATGTCAAAGGGAAAATCTATCTGGAAAACGAACAATTCTATTTTAGACCAGATGGGATGCCCAAGGACAGCAAGCATGGCTGGACGGTGGACATGGCTGCTGAAGGATGGCGAAAACTTGGCATGCTTTTGCAGGTCTTGAAAAATGGAGAATTGCACGAAGGAATGGCACTTCTCTGGGATGAACCAGAAGCCAATTTAAACCCGAAATTGATTTGCCTGATGGCCAAGGCTATTGTCCGACTCGCCAATTTGGGGATTCAGGTCTTTTTATGTACTCATCACAGATTTTCACGGCAAATAATCCACCCTAAAAATCACGAGACCGTGGCTCCTGAAAATTCCAGTTTTCTCCCGCCAAGCCACGGGATTCCCGAGCATGGCATCGAGTCTGCGACCTTGAGCAGAAGCGGCAGGTCTC
>JAFRLP010000232.1 GCA_017431185.1 Victivallales bacterium
ACACCGGGCGATCTGGAAATAGCGTTCGATTCCGCCGACCATCAGCAGTTGCTTGTACTGCTGGGGGGATTGGGGAAGGGCGAAGAACAAGCCGGGGCGTATGCGGCTGGGGACCAGGTAGTCTCTGGCCCCCTCTGGGGTGCTTTTGGTCAGAATGGGGGTGTCAACCTCGACGAAACCGTTTTCATCCAGCACGTCACGGCAGACTTTGGTGATGCGGTGGCGAAGCCTGAGGTTGTCCAGCAGGCCGCTGCGGCGCATGTCCAGGTAGCGGTATTTGAGTTTGATGTCCTCGTTGGCGGAGGGGTCATCAAGGTTGTATGGCATGGGCTTGGCGGCATTCAGCACCTCAATGGCTGTCGCCTCGACCTCAATGGCCCCCGTGGCGCGTTTGGCATTGACCATGTTCTCGGGGCGGGCGCGCACCACGCCTGTGGCGCGGATGACATACTCCTCGTGCAGTCCGGCTGCGACAGCGGCGACTTCAGGCTTGGCCGCCGGGTCAACATTGATTTGGGTGATGCCTTCGCGGTCGCGCAAATCGATGAAGATGAGTCCGCCCAGATTTCGGCTGGCGTTGACCCAACCGCACAAGGTGACAGTTTCACCGACGTTGGCCGCCGTTAGTTCGTTGCAATGATGTGTACGGGAAAACATGACTGATTCCTAGAAATGACAGGGGCTAAGAGATATTGGGGAGATTGATGTTCAGTTGCCGCTCGCGCTCAGGCGGGATTGCAGAGTGGCGACCAGTTCAGCCATCGGGATTTCAGTCTGGGATGAGTCAGACATGTCGCGGCAGACGACCGTGGCGTTGGCGATTTCGTTGTCTCCCAGAATGAGCACGGTCTTGGCTCCCAGGCGGTTGGCGGTGCGCATCTGCGCCTTCAGGCTGCGCGAACTGAAATCGGCTTTGACGCGAAGGGTTCCCAATGCGTCGCGCAGTTCCTGCGCCAGTTTCAGGCCAGCGGGCACGGCGTTCTCGCCTAGCGCGGCAACCATGATGTCCGCCTCGGAGCGAACCGCCGCCGAGAGTCCGCTGGCCGCGCGCGCCATGAGCAGGCGTTCCATGCCGGCCGCGAAGCCAATGCCCTCGATGGGCTTGTTGCTGCCAGGCGGAACGAGCTGGTAGCGTCCGCCGCCGGCGACGGCGAAGGTCACGGCGTCCTGTCCTTCCGTGGCGGGAATGGACACCTCCACTTCAAAGACCGTGTGGATGTAGTAATCCAACCCGCGGACAAGCCGCGGCGCGACTTCATAGGGGATGCCCAGTTTGTCCAAGGCCTGGCAGACTTTGGCGAAATACTCCTTGGATTCGGAGCAGAACAAATCGGTTATGCACGGAGCCCCTGCGATAGTCTTCTGGCATGCCTCGTTCTTGCAATCCAGGATGCGGCTGACATTGGTGGAAACACGTCGCCGGCAGTCCTCGCACATGTCGCCAATGTGGGGCGTGAAGTAGTCGGTCAACGCCTGGTTGACGACGGGGCGGTCCAGTGGCAGGCCACGACTGTTGAGAAGCAGTCGCCCATGGGGGACTCCCACTGCCTCCAGATAGTGCATCAGCATCGCGATGACCTCGGCGTCCATCCATGGGGTGTCGGCGCCGACGGCCTCGACTCCCACCTGGTGGAATTGGCGACGGCGGCCAGCGGCTGGACGCTCCCCTCGGAACATCGGCCCAAAGTAGAATGCGCGCAGTTCATCACCTTGGTTCATCCCATGGTTGGCGATGGCGCGGATGGTCCCCGCAGTGCCTTCGGGGCGCAGGGTCAGGCTTCGCCCTCCTCTGTCCTGGAAGGTGTACATCTCTTTCTGGACAACATCGGTGGTTTCGCCAAGGTTATGCACGAACACATCCGTTCTTTCGATGATTGGTGTGCGCACTTCACTGTAGCCGTAGCGATGGAAGATGTCGCGGGCGGTGTTTTCCAGAATGATCCAGTCCAGGACCTCCGGCTCCCAGAGGTCGGAGGTGCCGGGCAGTGGTTCAGTTGCCGACATGTCAATTCTCCTTTGAGGCGTCAGTGGGTTCAGGGCTGACGCAATGGTTAAAATGAGCAGACAGGGATGCCCGCCGCACGGCTCCCTGCCTGCATAAGTGTTCAGAAACGAATCAGTCCAGTTTCTTGGGGTCCAACTGGAGCACCAGGTGCTTCATCTCTTTGCCTGGCTTGAATTTGACGACCACCCTTTCGGGGATGGTGACCTCGTTCTTTGGCGCATTGGGATTGCGTCCAATCCGCTCTTTGCGTCGCATCACCTCGAACCCGCCGAAATTACGGAATTCGATGCTGCGCCCGGCAGCCAGTTCCTCCGTAATGGTGTCCAGGGTCATCTGAACAACATCCATCACATCGCTCTGACGAATGTTGGTGTCTTTTGCCACCTTGATAACCAGGTCGCGCTTGGTCATGGTCTTTTGTGCCATTTCTCGTCTCCCGAAAGTAAGGTCAGGGTATAGGGATGAGGTGCATGCAAAGCAGGTTGGACAAAGGCTTTTGCAGGCGCCTCGATAGGATTGAGACAATCCTAAAATGAACTGCCAACTCTCTATAACATACTACGTTATTGATAGTTAGCAAATTCGTTGGGAAAAAAACATGCGGTTGCGAAAGGAAGACGGGTACTCCGCCCCGTCTGATGCAGAACGAGCGGTGCGCGGTCTGCCAAACCCGCCCCC
>JAFRLP010000022.1 GCA_017431185.1 Victivallales bacterium
ACATCTACCGCGCCGCGTTTGGCCGCCGTGCCACACCGCACCTCCGCCAGTGCATCTTCTTTGGTACGACCAACGAGGAGCAAGGCTATCTCCGCGACACCACCGGCAACCGCCGCTTCTGGCCGGTCCACGCGCCGGGTGATGGCAGCAAGAACAGTTGGGAGCTCACCGAAGCTGATGTCGCTCAGGTCTGGGCGGAGGCCAAGTACCTCTATGAACAGGGAGAGCGTCCGCTGCTGGATGATGAAATTGAGGCGCTGGCAAAGGCCGCCCAGAGAGAGGCCATGGAGACGGATGACCGCGAAGGCATCGTGCTGGAATACCTGGATAAACTGCTTCCGCCCGATTGGAGCAAGATGGATCTGAACGCAAGGCGCGGTTTCCTTCGGAACGATCCCTTCAACGGAGGCGACAAGGTGGGCACCGTCCAGCGCAAGACTGTCTGCGTCATGGAAATCTGGGCGGAGTGTTTTTGCAGGGAACCCGGCGCCATTAAGAAGACGGATCGTGGCGAGATTCTATCCATCCTCGCCAAGCTGGGCTGGAAGAACGGCACATCCACCACGCAACGCACAGCCTATGGTGTCCAGAAGTGCTTTAGCCGGCCTGGGATTGATGCAGACTGATTCCCGTTACCCCGCTTGTAACTTGTGACCGAGGCGCGGAGGCGCGGCTTGTAACAGTAACAGAATTCCCCTGTTCGGTTTCAGATGGAATTACAGCCGCTATATAATAGGAAAGAATAATCCATTGAAACTGTGTTACTGAAGCCATATCTAGAGTATACATTGAGTAAATAAAGATAAAAAGTGCCCGTACACGTATATATACGCGCGTAAGGGATTTTGGTCAACAAGTAACAACAGCCATCAACCACCTTCTCTCCAAAAGCCTCAGCTGACCCATGAAAGTTGTCTTGATTTTCATCATTCCGCCCTTGCCCCATATACAGGCTTCGGCAAGTCAAAACGTCTCTGCCCTCGGAAGCAGCCTCCTTTGAAGGCGATAACGGATACTGAGATATCAGTAAGGTTATCCGGTTCAAAGATGGCTGCCGCCGAGGGTGTTTTCATAACAACCGGCCGCCTCACGGCCAAAGGAGAACCACATGCCTACACGCAATGAACTGATCCCCACCTCCTCCGGTCCGCCCGTAATGGACGAAAACAGTCTTCACCCGTATCAGCTGTTTTGAGTGGATTTTCTGGAACGCCATCCTCAGTGCGCGTTATTTCTCGACTGCGGCTTGGGCAAAACCATCATCACGCTGACAGCCATCCAGCATCTCATGTACGACAGGTTCACGGTCCATCGCGTTCTGATCATCGCTCCTCTGCGTGTCGCCCGCGACACATGGATCGCCGAATTGGAAAAATGGGCGCATCTTTCCGGTTTGACCATGCAGCGTGTGATCGGAAATGAAAGAGAGCGGGTTCGCGCTCTGGGTTCACCCGCCAACGTGTATGTCATAAACCGCGAGAACACAGAGTGGCTGATCAACCATTATGAAGGACGCAGATTGCCGTTTGACATGCTTGTGCTGGACGAGTTGTCCTCGTTCAAAAATCATCGTTCAAAGCGGTTTCGCGCCTTGAAAAAAGTCATCGGCCAATTCAACAGGGTCGTGGGCCTGACAGGCACCCCCGCCCCCAACTCTCTGGAAGAGCTCTGGCCGCAGATATATTTATTGGACAAGGGTGCCCGGCTTGGCCGCACAATGCGCTCCTATTTGGACATGTATTTTACCGTCCCCAACACCTGGCTGCCTTACAAACATGTCCTCAAAAAAGGGGCGGAGGAAACAATCTACAAAAAGCTGTCGGACATTTGTGTTTCTATGAAAGCCACCGACCATCTTCGCATGCCGGAAAAAGTAGAGAATGTCGTTGAGGTTACGCTGTCCTCGAAGGAAAAGAAGCTATACCAGCAAATGGAGCGCGACATGCTGCTTCCCTACGCGGATGGGGATATTCTGGCCGTCAACGCTGCGGCTCTGGCCAACAAACTGCTCCAGCTCTCCAACGGCGCGTGTTACGACGAGTATCACAATGTCAAATACATTCATGACCGAAAACTGGATGCCTTGGAGGATTTACTTGAAGCCGCCAATGGCAAGCCCGTACTGATCATGTATGGATTCCAGCATGATCTGGAACGCATACAGTCTCGCTTCGGAGCTTACGGGCCACAGAATCCAAACGGGGTGCGAAAGCTGGTCAGTGAGCAAGACATGGCGGATTGGTGCGCGGGCAAAATTCCCATCGCGGCAACGCAACCAGCCTCTACTGGGCATGGGTTAAACCTTCAGTCTGGTGGCAGCACCATCATCTGGTACGGATTGACCTGGTCTTTGGAATTATACGACCAGGCAAATGCCCGCCTATGGCGGCAGGGACAGAAGAACACCGTGGTGATTCACCATTTGGTTACCAAAGGAACCATGGATGAAAAAGTCATGCGCGCCCTGCATGACAAATCGGCGGGTCAGGAAGCGTTGCTTGCCGCCGTGAAAGCCCGCATTCGGGAGGTGGTCTGATGCTTGAGCGTGACATAGTCGCCGCCATCAAGAAATACTTGTTTTCCCTCGG
>JAFRLP010000233.1 GCA_017431185.1 Victivallales bacterium
AGCGTGTCGCCGATGCCGCAGTCCTTCAGTCCCGTGATGCCCACGATATCGCCCGTGACCGCCTCCTCAATCAGTTCCGTCGATTTGGCATAGACGCGGAAAATCTGGCGCGCCCTCACCTTTTCGCCCGTGCGCGAGTTGGTGACCGTCGCGTTGGTCTTCAATTTTCCCGAATACACCCGCAGGAAGAACAAATCCGCGGTCTTCGATGCGTTCACCTTGAAGATGAATCCCGTGAAGTCGCCATTGGGCGACGGCTTGACCTCCACCGTCTCTCCGCTCTTGACCTCGATTGCGGAACGCGCCGCACAGTCCAGCGGGGACGGCAGGTAGTCAATCACCGCGTCGCACAGCGGCTGCACGCCCATGTCGCGCTTGGCGCTGCCCAAAAGAACCGGCACCAGTTTTCGCCCGATGGTCAATTTCCGCAGTTCCCGCTTGAGCAGTTCCAGTGGAACCGGTTCCTCCGAGAGATAGAGTTCCGCCACCTCGTCGGAGTGGTCGGCGATGGAGCTGACAAGTTTGTCGTAGGCGGGCTGCCAGAGGGTCTCCTGCTCCGCCGTCAGCGGTTCCCGCACGATTTCCGAGTTGCGTTCGCCCTGGAAATGGAGCTGTTCGCGGGTCAGCACGTCAATCATCCCGCAGAATTCACTCTCCGCCCCCAGAGGCAGTTGCAGCGGCACGGCGCATGCCCCGAATTTCTCGTCAATCTGGGCGACGGTGTTCTCGAAGGAGGCCCCGGTCCTGTCCATCTTGTTGACGAAGGCGATTTTCGGCACACTGTAGTTGTCCGCCTGACGCCACACCTTCTCGGACTGCGCCTCCACGCCCTCGACGGCGCTGAAGATGACCACGACGCCGTCAATGACCCGCAGGCTGCGCTCCACCTCGGCGGTGAAGTCGATGTGTCCAGGCGTGTCAATCAGATGGAAATGGCAGTCCCGCCAGGGAATGGTCGCCGCGCTCGCCATGATGGTGATGCCGCGCGCCCTCTCTTCGGGAAGGAAATCCATGACAGTGGTGCCGTCGTCAATGCTGCCGATTCGGTGAGTCAGTCCCGAATAGTACAGGATGCCTTCCGTCGTGCTGGTCTTTCCTGCGTCGATGTGGGCGATGATGCTGATGTTGCGTATCTTGTCTAGTGCAGGCATGGTGATTTATATGCAAAAACTGAAAAATGAAACGATGCCCCGTCAAAGGCGCAATAAAGCACCCCAGAGTTGCAGCGACTCCCTATTTTAAGAAGAAGACGGCTGACTGCTTTACAGCAGTTTACATAAATTTAGCACCTTTTCCATCCATTACAAGGCATCACCCCGTAGTTGCAATGCGTCAGTGGAGTGAAATTTTTGGCTATGTTAGCCAGATGTGTTGCCAATGTCCTACGTGAGTAGGCTAAACCGTAAAAATCTCTGCGAGGATTTGAGCACAAAGCAACACTTCTGGCGAGCATAGCCAAATTTTTTCTCGGATTCAAGTGAGGAATGTGGATTAAAATTGAGGTGGGCTTGTATTCTCTTCATCAAACAAGCAGAAATCACGAATCTCGTCAATCAGACGATAGACATGCGTTCCGATTGTTCGCGGCCAGCGGTCAGTCGGATTTTTGTCCATTTTTCTGGCGCGTTCACAGGCAACAAGAACCAGACCACGGAATTTCTCAATATCAAGGCTTGTCTTGTTATAGGCTCCTAATTTGGAACGTAGCATCCCTTCCATCTGTTTGCTGCTGATGCTCTGGATGGAAGAATCCCACTTGGAGACATGCAAATACAGCCAAAGTTCAAAACAAGGGAATTATATACTTGATTTAGGATGCGATTGAAAAATACGACGGCACGCCTGCATGGTGGCGCCCTTCCAGGGCGCAAAACGATTTTTCGCGTCTACCCCCCAGGTGAACGCGCCCGTCGGGCGCGTTCACCTGGGGCTAACAATGTGTCGCCCCTGCCGGGGCGGACACGCCGTGTTACATGGAAAACATTGCCCTAAATCAAGTATATAATTCCC
>JAFRLP010000234.1 GCA_017431185.1 Victivallales bacterium
AAATCATTTACCAATTTATATGCAATCCTCAAAAATATCTTCCGGCTCTGAAAAAACGCCCTTGTGTTTTCTCTCTAGATTTGAGCACTTTCCAGGAATTGCCACTACCCATTGTTCGCTTTAACATCTATCTAAATCGACTTTATACACAGGAATTGCAGAAACAAGGAGTCAACACAATCCCTGCCATTCAATGGCGGGATAGAAAATCTTTTGATTTCTGTTTTCTGGGGATACCTCAAGGGTGTCCTATCGCCTTTTCTACCATTGGTGTCAATGCCTACAACGTCACACGAAAACTTTGGCAGGAGGGGGTGACAGAGGCATTACGGCAAATACATCCGCCCGTCGTTTTTATCCATGGTGACCCAATAAAGTATGACTTTGGCTCAGTCGAGGTCAGATATCTAGCTAATCAGATTATTAGGAGGTTTAGGAAAAATGGGCGGTAGTGGCGCATTTTTGTCCAGCAGTGGTTTCCGTCGCTCTAGCAAAAGAGCATTTGGTAAGAAAATTGGTAGCGATAGGAAAACGGCAAGCGGTAGCGGTTGTTTCGGCAAGAGCATACAAAACCGAATGCATACTCAAAGCGAAAAGCCACAAAATTCGATTGACAACAATGAATCAGTAATTCCAGGTCTGCTTCCCACCTTTATCACTCCTCATGAAACAGAGGATGACCTAATAAAAGAAATGCAGCGAAACAATGTCAAGTTTCGTCATGAGGAAATATGTTTTGTGGTAAGGGATGTCACTGGACAGATTGTTTGGCTTGGAGATGGCTCGCCCAATGCTGGTTTGCAGCACATAAACAGACATGCATTAGATTTTGAAACAGCCTTCGGAATTCAAAAAGAACAAATTCCGACTTTCCTAAAACAAATTCTCTCCAAAGGAAAACTTGAAAAAGTTGTTTATAGTGAAACAAGTGATGGACACAAACAATTCACCAAAAAGTTTAGATATAACAATTGTTTTCTGTTGATAACTGGAATTGGAGACAATGGATTCATTGTCACCGCTTTTCCACATAGAGACGAGATAAAGGAATAGAGCAATGAAAACACTTCGGATAATGCTTGATTTTGGTAACGGGCCGATTTGGCAGGATTGCACTGACCCAGTAACTCTAGAGTCTCACACTGGAATTCCAGTGGTGGACAACGATGCGCGTATATGGGAGTTAAACGATGAAATTCAAAAGATTTTTTTATCTTATTACGAATTTGATTCCCATAATCAAGCTTGCTGGTTCAACGATGCGCAGGAGAAAGCAGACAAAGAGAAAATGCTTGCGCTACTCCGAAAACTGCTAGACCGCCTGGATGAAATCAATGACGGCTCCTTTGTTGTGGATGACCAGGAAACGCCACGTCTGCAGGCTCTTTGATGACCAGGGGAAAGAGCACGGGCTGGACGCGCCATCCCCATCCAGGTCACTGATTGCCTTTCTTCAGGTTACAGTCGCGGCAGAGCATCTGGCAGTTTTCGGGCACGGTCCTGCCGCCCTTTGACCATGGGGTGATATGGTCGGCGTGCATCTCCCCGAAATCAAAGGACTTACCGCAGTAAACGCACTTGTGCCCCTGCCGCTCGTAGGCGGCCAGGCGGTCACGCTGGTCAAAGGCCCGGATGGAGAGTTTGCGTTCGTCGCCTGTCAGCAGATACTCGTAGATCCCTGGCTTCCTCGTCACGTCCTCATCGCCCAGCAGCCGCTGGATTTCCTGTTCCAGCGCCTTGGGGGCCAGGTCAGTGCGCTTTCCGTGCTGGTTGAAGAGGAGTCCCCAGGGCAGTCCCTTCATCTCCTTGCGCTTCTTCGGGAAAATGGCCTGCACCCAGTCAATGACAGACCGGAAATAGTTCCACAGCTGGATGGCGGACGGGTCGTTCTGGTGCTCGGCCATGTACGCCTCGATTCCCTTGCCCTCAGCGGAGGCGGCCCACAGAATCGCCGTCTCCAGGTACTCCTGCCGGATGGAGGCGCCCTTCAGGTAATCACCCGCCAGGGTGGCGGCGGCGCAGCCCGTCTTGGAGAAGTAGCGCTTGGCATCCGCCGTCCAGGGGCCTGCATAGACGGCGTTCCTCAGTTCCTGGTCCGTCAACTGCTCCCCCGCGATGTTGATGATGCGGAACCAGTCCAGCTTCTCGCTGTCCGTCCCGTCGCAGACATAGACGAACAGGGGGTAGTTGAGGATGCTCTCCTGCCGGTCCTTCGGCAGGTTGTAGAAGTATTTGTCATCGACGGAGAATCCGCCGTCCACATATTCGCAGAGGGAGAGGGTCCGCTGCTGTCCGTCCAGCACCTCGAAGCCGTCGCCGCCGTCCTCCAGTTTCACCTTGCACCAGTAGATGACGTTCAGGGGCAAACCTTTCATGACCGTGCGGACAACCTCGTCGCGCTGTGCGTCCTTATAGACGAATTCACGCTGGTACCTCGGGCGGATGTTGAGTCGTTCCCCGTAGCCGGTCACCCCCTCCTCGTCGTCATTGAAATACCCCTCGCAGACCTCTCCCACCGTGACCTTGCGCTGTTCTATCTTCATGACTGTGACTCCTTCGGCTGTTCCGGATGCCTGTTGCGGACTATAATACGTCCGAATGGACAGAATGGCTTTCCGTTAATGTCGGTATATGCTAAATCAAACCGCCCACGAAAGTTCTTCTGCACACCTATTGATTTGGCCAACTCACCTTTTCCAAAACCAATTATTTCGAATTGTTCAGGATTATAAGAATCTAATAGCGTTACTGGGACACCCAACATTCCCGAATAATCGCATGGAATATCCAGTATTGCTCCGACATCAATAGCATTAAAATTATCGTATTTTAGATATTTTTCTGCCATATATCGTTTAACAAGTATCAATTCATCATGTCTTTGTTTAATATCAAGATTTGTGTACCATCTTACCCCCTTTACCCGAATAAACTTACGTCCAGTTTCTTTTTCCACGCCACAACCTGAAGCATCCAAAGGATAATCATCTGGAACGTAAAAGGCTCTATCGCCAGAGTGAATACTTGGTCCAATCCAAACTTTATTCTCCTTGATAAGGGGGAAGAACTCTTTGTAAGTTATGGCATTGAGGTTGCCGACGATGATGAATTTCTTGTCATGTTCGATAAGTGTGGCGACGAATTCACGGAACAGGGAGAATGGGGGATTGGTGACGACGATGTCGGACTCGTCGAGGAGGGCGAGGCATTCGGGGGAGCGGAAATCGCCGTCGCCTTGCAGTTCGGTCAGCTCGTTTTCGCCGGACTTGAAGAGTTCGGCGATGTCCAGCATATCGACTCCGCCGTCGCCCGTCTTGTCATAGACGGTGGTGACGACCGCCTTGTACGGCTTGTTCGACCTCTTCGCCTCCTCCGTCTTTCCGTACAGGAGGTCCAGGAAGGTCAGCTGAGTCCCCGCGATGGGGGAGCCCGCATAGCATGTGGCAATCAACTTCTTCAGGCCCAGGCGGTTGAAGTTCAGCACGAAATATTTGAAGAAATTGCTCTCGAAGGGGTCGTCGCAGTTGCAGAAGATGGTCTTTCCCCTGAAATGGCCGCGGTAGTGGCGCAGTTCCTTCTCGATGTCGGTCAGTTGGGTGTAGAACTCGTCCTTCTTCGCCGTCTTTGCCTTGTTCAGTTCGTCATTGCGCGCCATCTTGCCTGCCTTTTGCGATTGCCAGCCCCATGATATGTTTTCGCTCTAATAGTGTAGCACGCCATTGCGTTTTTTCAAGAGGCATCCCCCCAAAAAGGACATTTTTTGTAACACTCGTAGTAATGCCTCAGCATCTGATATTGACCGCGCGGAGCGCGGTCTGCCAAACCCACCACTCGTGCTTGGTTTCACTGACTGGTTTGGCAGGCCGCGCTCCGCGCGGCCAATACGGCTGCTGGACTGTATCAGACAGTGAGGCATCACTGCCTCCCCCCCACCCATCTCCCAAACTCCAGAACTCCCAGTAGCGAAAGCAACTGTGAATTGCTTTCGCCGCGTGGTGTTTCGGAGCATTGGAGTTCAAGGCAGCAGACACCGCCGCTACCGATTGATATTAGACAGACGGCATTTGGGACACGCGGGGCGCATCCTTGCAAAACTGACCATAAGGAGTCCTAACCGAAAGCACAGGCGGCAGGTCTGGCAGACCGCGCTCCGCGCGGTCATCACCAGCCGCAGAAGGATATCTAAAATATGGCCTACAGCACGGCTACCTGGAAGGCCCCGTCTGCGTCGGCGTAAGCACAGGCAGCCGAGACGGGACGCTCGAAGTCGGCAAACACGCCCTGTCCCATGATGTATTGGCAGCACGCCTCCGCGCTGGCGGGCTGGAATCCCGTGTCCTGCTGAGCCAGGCAAGGCTCATTTCGCTCATAGGTGCAGACATAGAAGGCCTGGCCAGGCGCCAGGTCAAATTCCTTCACCAGCAAGGCGTCCTTGCGGACAATGGCGAGCCAGCCCTTTTTGCCGTCGGGCTGAACCACGCCGGAGATGCGCGGAGTGTCCAGGCTGTCGTGCTCATAGTCCATGGACAGCATCACGCTGGCCAGGGCGTCGCGTGGCGGAAGCCCTGAGGCAATCTTCTCAGCCACGGGGTCAGTGTGGGAGCCGTTGGTCACCACGGCGAACCCTCTGGCGATTCGCAGGCAGTTATAGGCAATGTAGGGATTCCTGTGGATATCGTTCTCAAAGCCGGCCTTGGGTACAATCGCGACCGCCTTTTCCAGGATTTTCGCCTCGCGGTTCGGGAAGGAACGTGAAGAGACACGGTACAGCGCAGCAGCACGGCCTTCCTGGGAGCAACCCACGGCCACAATTCGTCCAACGTACATTGCAATCTCCTTGTTTTTGGGAAAGGACAATTTCTTGGGGAAATCCGCTATCAATATAGCATAACAACCCATTTTTCCAAACCATCAAGGGGAACATAGCCAGCAAGCCAGCCGTCCCAGCGCGGCAAAGACCAACAGGCAGCCCCCAATGCACAGCAGGCCATGGCACCGGAGGACAGCCTGCCGCGCGGGGGCCGGCTCGTCAGCCTCATTCTGCCGTGCCATCAGACGGTTCCGCGCACCAATGCTCGACAGAATCGCCAGCACGCATCCCATCATCGGCGGAACCACGGGCAGACGGATGAAAAAGGAGGTGAACACCTCTCCCCCCAGGGCAAACAGCAGCAGAAGCCCGATTTCCTGCCAGGGGTCGAAAAAGACCTTCGGCGGGAGCGCCAGGCCTTTCAGGCGCCTCTGGCGAAGCACTGCCCCAACGCACGCCATCGCACCCAGCAACGCGGCGAGTGCCGCCAGGACATCGATTACCACACGATATTTCATCAGAAAAACCCCTGTTTTTCAGAGAGAACGCGCAACGACCTTGCAACCACGCACAAAAATGCTATATTTTATGGTGCTGTAACTGTTCGGGACCCTGTCAGTCTTGGCATGCCCTCAAGCAGCTTTGCCGCAAGAGCATGGCGTAGCAGACGCGAGACCCCAACTTGCCCGCGAGGCCTTCAGGCCTCGCGGATTGAAGCAGCCTGGGGTTCTGAAAAGATACGGCGCTTTAATATAACCGCATTTTTCGGCCAAGCCGCGTATCCGCCTGCACTTTTCGGTCATTTTCCGCACATAGACAACAGATGAGATTTTTCGCCTGGATTCTTTTTTGCCTCTCCCTCGCCACACATGCCGCACCCTGGGTGGCGATGTTCGGCTCCTGGGACTGCACGGAGTGCGCCGCCTTCAAGAAAGAGTGGCAGAAGCGTTACTCCCCGGGGCAGGGACCCGTTCTGGTTTTCCTGCCGATAGAGCACAATCGAAACTACGCACTCCTCAACAGGCTGGAAGAGGAACTGAAAACCGCAGCGCAGTCAAGCAGTTTCCCCATCTTCGTGGCTGGCGACCGCGTGATTGGCGGGCATGAGAGCATCAGCGCACTTCCAGAGAGGGATTTGCTGGCCTTGGCCGCCCAGCCCTGCCCATCGCGTTTCGCCAGGCAAATCAATGAGGCGGCAGACGCCGCACAGTCGATTCTGGTCACGCTCATGGCCACGGGGCAAAAACGCCCGACGGTGGAATCCCCGCCGGCCACAGGCACATCAGTACCCGCCACCCCAGCGCTCCCCGCCAATCTCCGGCTCGCCTTCTTCTCCCAGGTCAGCTGCGCCAAATGCTCCCGGCAGGAGAAGGAACTGCAACTGCTGGCAGAGGATGTTCCAGGCCTGGCCATCGACCGCTACGATGTCGGCACCACCGAAGGAAGGGCCATGCTCGCCCGATTCCACGAGGCCTTCTCCGTCCCCCGCACCAACACCAATCTGGCCCCCATGGTCTGCTGGGCAGACGGATATGTCACGGGACAACTTGCCACAGCCGCCCAGCTCCAGGAGGCCCTGGCCAAACCAGCCACCCGCCCTCCCTTCTGGGCAAAGGCGCTTACCCCGCAGGAACTGGAGGCCCAGCGAGACCGCCAAAAGCGTGTCCTGGACTCACTGCTGCTCTCCGAAGTTCTTTCCGCAGGTTTGGCGGACGGCATCAACCCATGCGCCTTCGCCACCTCCATCTTTCTCATCAGCTATCTTCTGATGCTACGCAAGAAGAGAAGGGAAATTGCCCTGGTGGGCTTCTCCTTCTGCGCGGGCGTGTTCATCGCCTACTTCTTGTTTGGCCTGGGCTTTTCGTATCTGCTGAAGTACCTCTCACGCTTCTCCTGGGTGCAAATCGCGCTGTACGGCCTGTTCGCCCTGCTCTCCGCCGTATTCGCCGTCGGCAGTGTCCGGGACGCCATCCGCTTCAGGCGTTCAGGCAAGGCGGAAGACCTCACCCTGGGACTATCCCTGGAGACGCACCAGCGCATCCACAGCAAAATCCGAATGTTCACTCAAGTCGGGCCATGGCTGCTGGGGCCAGCCGCGCTGCTGCTTGGCGCAATCGTATCGGGCATGGAACTGGTCTGCACGGGACAAATCCTGCTGCCAACTCTGACGGCCATCAACGCGGACGGCGTGACCAACCGGTCACTGTTCCTCCTGCTCCTCTATAACCTCTGCTTCATCCTGCCCCTCGCCGCCATCACCATACTGGCCTGCTGCGGGGTCGGCGCCAAGGCATTGGGAATTTGGGCCAGAAGGCACATCTTCGCCACCAAACTGGTGATGGCGGCCATCTTCACCGCCATTACCGCCATCATGCTTTACCTGCTTCTCTCGCTCCGCAATCAGTGACACGCGACGGACGCCGAAGCAGATTCCCGATGAAGGCGTCGGCCTGGCGGTGCGGAACTACGGGGCGACAAGCAGATTCTGCTCCGCCTGATACGCGGAGGACTGGAAGCCGTTCTTAACCGCTTTGACGGTAATCAGGCCGGGGAAGGGAATATGGGTGCAGGCGAGAACGCCATTACTGTCCAGAGCCTTCTGCATCACGATTTTCCTGCTCTTGATAGCCTGCAGTGCCGCACGGCTCTGATTGGCCAGGGAACCGCCTTGGCTTTGCTGGCCAGGCAAATCGCTGAAGTCAAGCACCGTGCATACGTCAGGGTTCGGCGCCTGCAGGGCCGGCTGATGAATGGTGCTTCCGCCAATCACCAGGTTGCCAAACTGATAGGCCATGTGGCCGGGCGAATGCCCCACCGTATTCACAGCCATGACCTTTTCATTGTGGACCTGCAAATCGTGCTTGCCGATTTTGAAGGGGCGCAACTGGGTCTGATAGGCGGCAACCACATCACGCCAAAGCTGATGGTTGACGCTGCCACCCACGTTGCAGGCCTGCACCTCCCGGTCCGAGATATGAACGACAGCCCGCCGGAACACGGGGGTCTTGCGCGCGTCCAGCAGCCCCCCCACATGGTCCGCGTGAACATGCGAGATGAAGATGTCGCGCACATCGTCCGTGTCAAACTTCATCGCCTTCATTTTCCCGAGCAACGTGCCCTGGGTCATGCCCTTGACGGTCAGGTCGCCGAGTCCCGCGTCGAACATCATCAGCCGTTTGGAGGGCGTGAGAATGAAAAAGACATTGTTGCTGGTCTGGAAGGGAGTGTTCTTTTTGCCGGACGGGGAAGTGACAAATGCCTCAGGGGGCATAATGTACTTGGCGTCCTCAAAGACGAACAGGACATAGCGGCCCATGGCAAAACGCGCCACGCCTGGCACATCTGCATTCATGGCGTGATGCACATCAACGGCGAGGCTTGACAAAGCCAAGGCAAAACAAAGGGCAGAGCAAACAATGTGCTTCATGACGTCACCTCCTGGATTCAACCGCAGGACAGTTCTGCTGGACAGGCAAAGGCCATGTGCCTGTCGAGACACATTTTCCACGTCAGAGGTTGGCCTGCTGGCGGTTCAGTTCCTCGTCAATGGCCTTGAGCAATTCCTGGCAGGAGGCCTTGTCGCCAGTGCGTCCGACCTTCATCTTCATCTGCACGGTGTCGTCTTTGCGCTCCTCCAGCGAGATGCGCAGTTCGACGTTGTTGATGTCCTTGTAGACATAATCGCAGGAATTGGCGCTGGTGACCTTGGAGAGCAGCAGCAGGTGGGCGCGGCTGCAGACCGCAATGACCGCCTTGTCCAGGGTCATCAAACTGTTGGCAAAAATGACACTGTAGGTTCCCAGGAAATAATGCTCCAGCGCCGCGTTGTTCACCTTGGGTTGACTGGCGTTATTCGTGGCACATCCTGCGGAGAACGTCAAAATGGCGGCTGCGAGAACAAAACTGGCAATTTTCTTCATGGTTTTTCCCTTCTGGTTGCAGTCAGGACAACTTGAGCGGGACCTGACAAAACACTCTAGAGGCAATTGCGAAACTATCGGCCAACCGCCAAAGCGCCGCAAGCAAGGGCGAAGAGCGAAGGCGAAGCGTGGTGACCACGCTGAACCTGAGCGATGAAGCCATTGCGCAGCGCCGCAAAGGCGGTTGGGATGAGAGTTTTGCAATTGCCTCTCTAATATGGCATGAACTTGTCAAAAACCAAATCGACAACCTCAAAAATGTGAAAATCAACTTAAACTCCCCGTATGACAGGAGGCAAGGGAGTCCATTTCCGAGGCGTCCAGGCGACCGATTTCGCGCTCGATGCTTTCGGTGTCATACGTGCCGTCCACAAACTCAGGCAAGGCGAGCAGATGCTTCAGGAACAGGACATTGGTGGCCACGCCGACCACCCAGAACTCCCCGATGGCACGACGCAGACGCTCCAATGCCTCCTGCCGGGTATCGCCGTATGCAATGACCTTGCCCAGCAAACTGTCATAGAACGGGGGGATGTCGCAACCGCTGAACAAATGCGTGTCCACCCGGATTCCAGGCCCGCCTGGCGGCAGGAAGAACGACACGTGCCCTGGCGACGGAGCGAATCTACGCGCCACGTTCTCCGCCGTCACACGCGCCTCCATGGCGTACCCTCGGGGATGCACATCATCCTGGGTAAAACTGAGTTCCCCGCCAAGGGCAATGCCCAGCTGCTCACGCACCAGGTCACGCCGGACAACAGACTCGGTGACGGGATGCTCCACCTGGATACGGG
>JAFRLP010000023.1 GCA_017431185.1 Victivallales bacterium
CATGACGCCATCCGTGTCCCTAGCGGTTTCCGTCTGGGGGCCTCCCTGGTCGGCAAGGAGGCGGATACCGCTGACCTGCTTTTCCAGGGGTTGCCCTTCTGGGCGGGAACGCTCAAACTCTCCACCGATGTGGAACTCACCCAGGAACAGGCCGATGCCCTCCAGGCCGTTCATTGTCCGCCTTTCGGCGCCAACTCCTGCCGCGTCTGGGTCAATGGACAGGATGCGGGGCTGTGCGCCTGGTCGCCATGGGCTGTGCCGGCGGCTGGTCTCTTCCACGCGGGCCGAAATGAACTTGCCTTCGAACTGACGATGAGTCTCCGCAATCTCCTCGGGCCGCACCACAACGCCCAGGGCGAGTCCCTGGCCATTGGCACGCTCTCCTGGAACAAGAAGCCGAATTTTGCGAATTATCCCGCGCCGCCTTACCATCCAGGCTACTGTTTTGTTCGTCTGGGCTTGAAGACGGCTTACCTGAGTTGATTTTTCCCCCATTCACCCACCCTCAAGGAGCACCTCAATGAAAAAAGTGAAAATTGGTCTGATTGGTCTTGGTTTCATGGGCACAACCCATTTCCGCATTCACCAGGAACTGCCATACGCGGAAATCGCGGCGGTGGCGGATGTGGAGCCCGACAAGCGCAAAGGCGACATCTCCAGCGTCATCGGCAACATCGGCAACGCGGACAACTCCAAGCCCCTGGACTTCAGCAAAATCAAGGTCTATGAGAATGCCTTTGAGATGATTGAGAAAGCCGACATCGACATTGTCGATATCTGCGTGCCGACCCCCTGGCATACCCAATACATCCTGGCGGCCCTGAAGGCGGGGCGCCATGTGTTCAGCGAGAAGCCGCTGTGCCGCACCAAGAAGGAGCTGCGCCAGCTGGAGTCCGCCGTGAAGGAGGCGAAGACCTACTTTAACTGCGGCCTGTGCATCCGTGCCTGGCCCGAGTATCGCTATGTCTATGAGCAGTTGCAGGCTGGCGCCTGGGGCAAAGTGCGCGAGGCGACGTTCCGCCGCCTCTCCCCCACAACCGAATTCAACAACAACTGGCACAACTGGTATATGTTCTCCGAACTGTCTGGCGGCGCAATCATGGACTTGCACCTGCATGACACGGACTGCGTGTACTACTTCTTCGGGCGTCCCTCCCAGGTGTCCAGTTACGGCACCAACCTGAACAGCGACAATGGCTGCGACCATGTCATCACCTACTACAAGTTCAACAAGGGGCCGCTGGTGGTCGCCGAAGGCGGCTGGGGCGCGGCCAAAACCGTTCCTTTCGAGATGTCCTTCCAGCTCATCTGCGACAAGGCCACCGTCCGTCTGGAGGCGACAGGCGCACTGAAGGTCTATTGGACGGACGGTCGCATCGACACCATCCCCGGGGACTCCGCGCTCCCGACTGGCTGGCATCAGGAACTGGCCTATTTCGACAAATGCGTCGCGGAGGGCGTTGCCCCCGACAAATACCAGACCCCCGCGTCGGTCTTTGACTCCTATAAGATTCTTCTGGCGGAAATGAAGTCCGTCGAGAACAATCGTCCTGTCCGCGTCAGTTATCGCTGACTTCGGCTGTTTTTGTTTGCTCGAAAAGGCAAGTGCGCCTTTGTTCTGCGTCCGCGCGATTTCGTGCGGGCGCATCAGTAGGGAGTTCGGATATGCCCAATGATTCGGAAAAGCGCCTACCTGAATGGCTGGTCTGGCTGATTGCTGCTTCACTGGTCTTGATGCTGACCCAGGTGAGACTGCCAGCGCTGGGCGGACGTCTTTTCCTCTCGGACTTGGGTTTCCTCATCGGCTTTGTGCCGTTGATGGGGTACTGCCTGCTGAAACGGCGCACACTGCCAGTGCTTTGGCCGCCTGCGGTGCTGGCCCTGCTGGTGGCGGGACTGGCAGCCATCGGCGCCGCACCCGGTTTGCACGGGGCTGTGGAGGTTGCGCAGTTCATCCAGATGGTTTTCTGCGGATTGATTCTGACGGGGGCCCTGCTGCGCAATGCGCCAGACCTGGCTTTGGGGGCATTGGGCTATGCCTTTGCCTTTCACCTGATATTCGCCTGTGCCCAATGGAAAGCCTTTGGCTTCGGCACGACCTTGGCCCCCGCTGACCTCCTGGAGTTGAAATACGGCTTTGGAGACGGTTCCTACGGCGGGCTGTTCCGCAGCCGTATGGCGTTCTCGCTCTTTCTGGGCGGCATGCTGGCCTGGGGAATGCCCACGCTCTGGGGAAATGGCAAGGTGAAATGGCGGTGCGCAGTTGCCGTGGCGCTCACGGTCGCGGGGCTGGTGTTCCTCCCCCATGGCGAGATTCTCCTCCTCACGGTTCCAGTTCTGCTGACGGGAATGTGTCTGCGTTCCTGGACGGCGGGCGCGTGGACTTTGCTGGCTGTCCTCCTGGCTGCCCTGCTCATTTTCGGCCCTATGCGCGCTTCGCATGTCTCCGTGCTTCGGGAGACCGCCTCCCCTTTGAAGGTCGGGGATTACGCTGGCGAGTTGCGCACCAACCATCTGGAGTTTTTCGCGGCCCTGTCGATGGCGGCGCGTGTCCCGTGGCATGGCGTCGGCCCTGGCCGCTACCAGGAGTGCATCGGCAGATGCTATGGCGACCTTCCCAATCCCAGTTACAATGACATTGAGACGGATACCCAGTCTGGATGGGGCATCCTCTGCGGCACATTGGGCTTTCCCGCCACATTGGCGCTGGCGCTGGCCATGCTTGCTGCCCTGGTTTGGGGGCTGAAAGCCCATTTTGCAGGGGAGCATCCCTTCGCCTTGGGCGGTTCCATGGCGCTTGCCGTGCTGTTGCCCGCCATGTTCGTGACCGACCCCTTTACCAGGGGGCTAGGCTGGCTGCCGGCGCTGGCGATGGCCTCCGTGGGATTGCCATCCCCCCAAGCCAATTCCTATCGTGCCAGGGTGCCCTGGTGGCTGGTGGTGGCGGTCGGATGCGTGCTGGGCGTGCCGTTGCTGGCGACCGCCCTGCGTCAGCGTCAGGACGACCCGTTGCCCGCCGTTGGCTCGCATGTCCGTCAGGAGGCGCAGCAGGGAGCCTTGCCGCAGGAGTCGGATTTGTTCCTGGTCATTGACGCTTCGGAGGCGACGCGCTTTACCCCCCCGTTTGAGAAAGGCAAGGATTCCCAGGCCGCCAAAAATGAAATCCTGAAAATCCCCGATGAGAAAGGCAAGCCCCCAGAGGGAAAGGAACCCGCCATGGAATACGGTGGCGCGGAATTCACCTTTGAGGTCAAGGCCGAGACCCGTGCCAAAATCTGGCTGCGTGTCTGGTGGGATGGTTCCTGCGGCAATACGCTCAATGTCCGCCTGGATGATGCGGAACACTCCGAAACGGTCGGCAATGACGGCGCATACCGTGTCTGGCATTGGATGGAGTCCCCCAAGACCTACACGCTCTCCGCCGGGCAGCACCGTCTGCAGCTCCTGAACCGTGAGGACGGAATCATGTTCGACCAGCTGCTCATCACCAACGACACGCAATACGTTCCATCAGGAGTGGAAGAATGAAGAAAATCGCGTCATTTTGCCTGGGAGTGTTGCTCACGGGCTGGCTGGTGGCTTCCGACGTCACCGTGGATACCCCTTCGGTCAAGGACGTCACAACCCTGTCCGCGCAGGAGTTCCTGACCGAAATCCGCAAACCGCTGCGGATGGACGCCTGGGCCGAATTCACAGGGAACATCACTTACAAAAGCAGTGACAGAAACCTCAAGGGGCAGTTGCGTGTGCGGATAACCTTCGACCCATCCTCCATGCACACGCAAATCACTCTGGATGACCGCAACGTCTATCTCCTGGAGCAGACCCATGCGGAAGGACAGGCTGTCCAATGCAAAATCGAGCGCCCCGAAACCGAACTGTCTCCAGGACTTTTTGATTATGGGATCTTGCCGGAGGACTTGACGTTCTCCTTCCTGTATTGGGACTTTCTGGAGGAGTTGCCGCGCCAAAGCAGCCGTCTGCGCGAATGCCGGGTGATGCGCCTGGCGGACCCCAAAGGCCAGGGGACGGTCTCGGTCTGGTTCAACGCCAAGCATGGCTTCCCGATGGAGGCCTGGTGGTATGCGAAGGACTCCACGACACCCTGGAGAAAACTTTCGCTGAAGGGAGCGCACCGCTATGCCAATGGGCTATGGTTTGTCAAGGAGATGCGCCTGGAAGGGAAGGATTGGAAAACCCGTGTGCTCTTTGAACACGCCGACCTGAATCCCGTTGGAGAATAAATAGGGGATTCGCCATTGCTTGACATGGGCCCGGCGGGGACGCCTCTCCGCGAGGCCCGAAGGCCCCGCGGATTGAAGGCAGGTTTACTCTTCGACGATAGGTGCCTCAGGAGCGTTCTTCTTGACGGAGGCAATGCCTTCCAGCGCAGTCTTGAGAGAGGCGTATGCCTGGCTGACCGCGATGATTTCACCGTTCTTCGCCTTCAGGCGGAAACGGAACTTCTCGCTCTTGTCCTGGTAAACCTCGAACTTCGGGTTCTTCTCAGTGGCAAAGCCCTCTTTGGTCTGGTCTTCGATGGGGGCCACGGGCGCGTTCTTCTGAACGGACTCGATGCCGTTCTTCAGGGAGGCCTTCGAGTTGTAAACCTCGGAGGTGGCGATGACTTGACCATTGGTGGCGAGAAGGTTGAACATCAAACCGTCTTTGCCTGCTGCTTTCACTTGGAATTTACCCATTGCAATGTCTCCTTGTGTTGTGACGTCTTTGTGGCATGTCCAGCCTCTATCCTACATACATTGTATCCGCCTTTTTCAAAATTGCAAGGTGACATGGGCAAAAATGTGGCCTTGACGCGAATTTTGGCCTTTTGCCGGTCAGTCGTCGATGCCTGATTCATCCAATTCATGGTCAAAGGCGTCGTGGATATTGAGCCAGTGGCGGAGGAAGGAGACCACGACGGGGGCGGTGGTGCGCCCTCCGGAGTCGCCATGTTCAATGATGCACGCGACTGCAAAGGTCGGATTCGGCAGGGGGCCATAGCAGATGATCCAGGTGTTTTTATAGCGGTTGTCGGGCGGCCCGACCTCCGCCGTCCCCGTTTTGGCGGCCAGGGGAATGCCCGCGCGTTTCATTGCCGCCGCAGAGACGCCTTTCCCCTCCACTGCCTCGATCATTGCCTCCCGCACGAGCGCCAGGTGCGCCGTAGACGCCGGAAGGCGGTTGCGGATGCGTGGGTGCGTCTCGCGTACCAGGGCGCCATCCTTCTGATAGGTGCGCCACACGATGAAGGGGCGGAGGATGTCGCCCCCATTGGCCAGGGCTGCGGTAAAGACGGCTGCCTGTAGAGGCGTGAGTTCAATGAGGCCCTGACCGATGGAGACATACGCCGTGTCACTGCGTATCCATCTGCGGTGCAGGATGCGTTGCGCGGTCTCCTGGGAGGGGCAGGTGCCTACCTGGGTTTCCGGCAGGTCAAAACCGCATTTCTGGCCTACCCCGGCCGCTTTGTACATCGCTTCGAGATGTTGCAGACCAAGGCCTATTCCGCTGTCGATGAAATAGGGATTGCAGGAGACGGCGATGGCGCGCTTCAACTGCAACATGCCATGTCCATTCTGCCGTGCGCATTTAATGCGGCGATTGCCGAGTTGGTATTTTCCAAGGCAGTTGAACGAATGTTCGCCAGCGGATGGGTCTGACTCCAGGGCGGCAAGGGCGATGAGCGGCTTGATGATGGAGCCAGGCATGTATTTCCCTGCCAGGGCACGGTGAAACAGAGGGGTGTTCTCCTTGTCTTGCGTAAGTTCCGCATAGTATTTCGCGTTGAGATTTCCCAAGTCATACGTTGGTGCGGAGGCCATGGCAATCACTGCGCCCGAGCGGCAGTCCAGGGCGACCAGCGCGCCATTCAATCCGCGCAGCGCATTCTCGGCCGCCCTCTGGGCGCGGCTGTCCAGGGTGAGGGTGAGGTCAAAGCCATCCACAGGCTCTGTCGCGCCGGGAAGTTCGCGGCGCACAAATCCAACGGGGTCCACCAGAACCATCTTTGCGCCGGGATGTCCCGATAAATCGTCGTCGAATTTCCTTTCCAGGCCAGAGTTGCCCAGCAGTTCCTTGGAGCGGAAGGTCTTTTGCGACGGCAGGTTCTTCGCAGGCGTGCTGCGCCAGCGCCAACCGACGTAGCCGAGGACATGGCTGGCCAGGGATGGGGAAGGGTAGTCACGTTCGATGCGCGGCGTGATTTCCACCCCCTGGATGGGGGGGGTATGCTCCGTCACCCTTGCGATTTCCTCATCGGTCAAGTCCTGGTACAGGACAATGGGCTGGGCCATGTCTTGCTTCATCCTTTTGCGCAGGGACACTATGGAGATTTTCGCAGGTCTTCGCACCAGGTGCTGTTCGATGTAGGTTGCCGTGTTGAGCATGTAGGTGCTTGTCCATAGGTACCCCCGCAGCTGCCGCATCTGCGATGGGTGCATGGTCAGGTCATAGTGGCATCGGTTGCCGGCCAGTATCACGCCATCGCGGGAGCGTATCTGCCCCCGAACAGGATTTTTCACCAGCACGCGGATGGATTGGCGGCGTGTGCGCTCCAGGCTTTCGTCCCCC
Source organism: Victivallales bacterium (assembly GCA_017431185.1). The sequence continues at coordinate 6,574 of JAFRLP010000023.1, forward strand.
AGCACAATCTGAACCCAGTAAACGCGGGAGAGCAGGGCGCCGATGCCCAGCACGAAGAGGCATATTGGCAAAAGGAGACGCCAGTGCCTGCGCCTTTGTTCCTGCTGTCTTTCCCTAGCCATTGTTTTCCTCCGAAAGTGTCTGCACATGCGTGAGGCGAATGGCCGAAGCGTACCTCCGTATGCCCAGAAGGGTGGCGAGCGCATCGGCAATGGATACCAGGGCGGGCGTCAGAAGAAAACTGAAAAACACTGGAGTCAGCAGGAAAAGTAACGGGGGGGGAACCATCCTGAGGTCTTTGCCGATGCATCGTAGGACAGTGTGGATGTATTCAAAGAGGGCTGCCTGCGTTCCCAGAATCACCCCTGGAACGGCCTGCAGCCACGCAAAACGCACACTGCCGTGCAGACGCCAGTAGTGCGCCAGCAGCAGTATCCCTGGCAGGCACAGCAAATGAATGGGAAAGGGACGGGCAAATCCCAAATCCACCGCCACCAACGCGGCCAGCAGCGGAAGTGCGCTGCGTTTGCCGTCAAAGGCAACGGCAAAATAGAAACCGCATAGGGAGGTGAACGGGACGATGAGGCCTAGGCGTCCCAGTGACAATTCCGTCACTGTGGCGCAGACGAGGCAGAATGTCATCCATAAATACGGCATGGGCTAGGAGATTCGGGGGATGGTGGCAAGAAGGAGCAACGCCAGCAGGAAGCAGAGAGGCGAGAGCAGCCTGCGGCTGGAAGAGGTGGCTGGCTTCGCCGCCAATGAACTGGTCTGGGCGTGGCGGAGGTCGGATTCGGTCGCGGAAGCGGGATTGATCGCCACCGTCCATTGGTGTTTTCCAGAGGTGATGTCCAAGACGCCTGCCTCAAGGGGAGCGGTGACGGCCAGCCCGCCTGGCTGCGCCATGCGGATGGTCTGCGCTGGTTTTTGGTTGATGCGCAAAACCGCAGTGTCCTCCGTGGCTGGAAGGCGAAGCGTGACCCGTTCCCCGCAGGAGCAGTTGTTTCTGTCCGGACCAGGGCGTTGTCCGCAAAGAAAGGAGGTCATGTTCCAGAGTATGGACGGCCATTGCGGGTGATGGGGTATTTGTCCGCCGCCCTCCGCCAGATTC
>JAFRLP010000024.1 GCA_017431185.1 Victivallales bacterium
CTCTCTGGAGAGCAGATGGATGTGCGGCTCTCATACATCCCTTGGGAACAGGTGCAGGAGGCGGAAATCATCGAGATGATGCGGCTCAAGACGGGCGCGCTGCTCGCCTTTTGCGCGGAGGCCGGCGCCGCCATCGGCAGCGGTCTGCCCATCACTGACCCCTCGCAAGGCAGCCTGGCCGCCCTTGGACGATTCGCCACGCTCTGCGGGCTGGCCTTCCAGCTCTCCGATGATTTGCTTGGAGTCTTTGGGGACGCGCAGTTCGGCAAGCCCATCGGCTCGGACATCCGCGAAGGCAAACGCACCTTGCTGATGCACCGTACGCTGAACAGGCTTGCAGACGCTGACCGTAGCCGGATGCACGCCATTCTCGGCAATGCGATGGCCACGGATGCCGAAATCGACCATGCCCGCCGTCTCATTCGGCAGACCAACGCCGACCAGGAGGTGCGCGAGACAGCGGATGCCTACGTTTCCGAGGCCATTGAAATCCTTCACGCGCAATTGCCGGACTCGCACGGGCGCGACTGCCTCGAAGCCTGGGCCGACGTCATGGTCGCCCGCAAGGTTTGACAAAAGAGTGATTTCCGGGATTTCGGGAGGAAAAACGGATTATAAGGACTACATTAATACCAATCCAATGGCAAATTGGCAGGAATTCCTGCGGCAGTTGTTCGACGGCTGGAGGGAGCTGCCCTTGCCCTAAAAAGAGTCACGTCGGATGAACAAGGATAGCCAGCCATTCCGTTACCGTGTCCTGAAGGACTATGTGCTCCAGAAGATATCTTCCGGTGAGTTTGCAGGCGGAACGAAGTTCACCTCGGAGAACCAGCTGTGTGCGCAGTTCGGCCTCTCCAGATGCACCGTCAGGCAGGCGTTGAAGGAATTGGAGAACGAGGGGTATCTGTACAGGATACAGGGCAAGGGTACATTTGTCAGGGATGCCAGCCCTGCCACATCCAGGAAGATCGCGCTGCTGATTTACGATACCTTGTACCTGACCCACTCGATTAGCGCCAACCTCATTCTTGGCATTGACGCCGTGCTGAAAGCTCAAGGCTATGCGTTGGATATCCTTGCCAGCAGACGCAGTTTTCAGGACGAACGGGTTTCGCAGATGACGGGTGCGTATGCAGGCTTCCTGATTGGCGCGTATCAAATCGACCCGCTGATTGTCAAGGCCCTTGAACATTCCAGCAGACCATTCCTTTTCGTGAAAAACTACCTGGAGGAATACAAGGAAAAGGCGATGCGCATCGACTATGAAAAGGCTGGTTTCCTAGGAGCGGAGCATCTCATTAAGAAGGGATGCGAAAAACTGGGACTGGTCTATGCGGGGGACATGATTCTGATTTCCAGGGACTTTGGCAACGGGGTGAAGCAGGCGTGCCTGGAATATGGCGCAAGCCTGAAAAAAGCCAACATCGTCGAGTGCTCCTTTGCCAAACCCGAGGATGCCGCTGTGGCGGCTGAATTGTTCGCTGCATCCAGACCCGATGGCATCGTGTGCTCAACCGATGAATTTGCAGCCGTGATATGCGAGGAACTTCTGCAGCATGGCATTGACATACCTGGGCAGATGTTGCTCGTCGGTTGTAACAACTCCATTATTTCACAGGTCAATGTCCCGCAACTGACCACACTGGATATTCCGACCTTCACCTTGGGGCAGGCTGCGGCAAAGTGCCTGCTGGCGGAAATCGACGGCAAGTTGAAGGAGCCACCTGCTTTGATAGAGCCAGCATTGATAGAGCGCGCCTCGACAAAGCGGAACACCGCAATGGTTTAGAAGAAGGACATATTGCCTGTTCAGAAGGTTGCTCTGTGCTCTCTGTCTTGCGCCCGCGACGCGCAAAAAACGCCCCCTGGGGAATGCGAAGGACAACTGTCGGACAGGTTATTCGTACAAGTGGCGAGACCCTCCTTTGATATCCCTGCGCCAATCCCCTCGAAAAGGTGAGAAGAGAACAAAAAATCGAGCAATTATTTGACAATCTCTGATTGACTGTTACATTATTGAAAACTTGTACGGACAAGTTTGGAAATGAGAGGGTGACCACAATGGGATGCAGGCACATTCATGTCTGCTCTTGCATTGATGTTTTTGAGAAGAAGGAGATAGTCGCCAGATGACCGAACTTCGATTTGACATAATGAACATCCATGGGCACAGGCTGGGAAAGGCCTCGTGGTTTCCAGCCATCAGGGAGTTGATAAAGACGGAGATTTCCGCTGAACTGGACGAGGATGACGGTTTGTTCATCGGCTACGGCATGATGTCTGACGGACTGCCATATACGCTTCAGGACGTTTATGACACGCCAGAGGAGGATGTCCAGTTCAAGTCGGTGATATTGGAAAATCGCTATCTCAAGGCGGTATTCCTGCCAGAACTTGGGGGACGGCTCTGGTCTCTTTTCGACAAGGAGAACCAAAGGGACGTGATTTTGGAGAACACTGCGTTCCTCCCGTGCAATTTGGCGATACGGAACGCCTGGGTGGCGGGCGGTGTGGAGTTCAACTGCGGGCGGCGAGGACATGACGCGCAGACCTGTTCCCCGCGATTTACTGCTGTGGTTCACCACGAGTCCTTTCCCGTTCTGCGTTTTTACGAATACCAGCGGGATCGGGGCACGCCATTCCAGTATGACTGCTTCCTTCCAGACGACTCGCGTTTTCTGTTCATCCGAGGGCGGATTTGGAATCCAAACCGTTGCGTGGTTCCCATGTACTGGTGGAGCAACACAGCCTTGCCGGAAATCAAGGGCAGCCGCATTGTGACGCCAGCTTGGTCGGCCTTTGCCAACTGGTATTCCAACGGCTCCCATGCTCTCGCGAAAATCACACTGCCGGAAGGCGAGGGCTTTGACGGCACCTATCCGACGAATTTCCAGTACGTGAAAGACCATTTCTACAATATCCATGAAACACAAAGGCCTTACGAATGTGTCTTCTATCCTGAAGGCTATGGTTTCTGCCACGTCTCCACAAGGCGTCTTCATGGAAGGAAACTGTTTGTCTGGGGGCAATCTCAAGGTGGGAGGCACTGGAACAGGAAGTTGCTCGGCCCTGGGTTGGACAGTTATCTTGAGGTGCAGGCGGGGTTGGCTCATTCCCAGCAGGAGTGTCTGCCGATGCCGCCTCGGACAGCTTGGGAGTGGCTGGAGGGTTACGGTGCAATCACCATGCAGCCCGAAGACGTTTTTGGCACTTGGAATAAAGCGGTCGAAACGGTCGGTGAGAAAATCGATGCAATCATGCCAGAGGAACAGTTGGAAGCGCTTTTGCGGCAAACGCATGATGAGATTGCCTTGAAAAAGGGCGAACTCGTGTACATGGGCTCTGGCTGGGGAGCTTTGGAAGAGGCCCGCACGGGGGAAAAACTGTGTCCGCAACTGGATTTCTGCAATCTTGGCGAAGAGCAGGCGCCTTGGATGGAACTGCTGCAAAGCCGCCGCATGTCTGCGACTCAGCCAGTCTCCTATCAGGTGTCCGACCAATGGTTTGAGCATTTGAAGAATGCCGTTCCAAGTGAGCAAGTGCATTATCAACTGGCTCTGAACTATTATCGGCGTGGAGACTGGGAGCGGGCTGAAAATGAGTTGTCCATGACTGGTGAAAAACAAGGAAAGCCCCATCTATTGCATGTCATGGCCAATCTCCGTTTCCAGCAGAAACGCTTTGCGGAGGCCGCTGAACTCATC
>JAFRLP010000235.1 GCA_017431185.1 Victivallales bacterium
GGAACAAGATGAAAAAATGCAGGTTTCATAGTGGATTCAAGTAGAAAATAGGCTAATATTTCACTGTAATGCAAATGACTAAACTACCAGCAATTCAATCAGCGTAAAAAATTTCCTCTTGATGGATTGATGAAGAATCTGGTGCATGTGAAAGTCCTTTGGTAACTTTTTGCAGACTAATTGATGAAGAATCTGGTGCATGTGAAAGTCCTTTTTAAACTCCTGCGTGGTCATTCATGATGACTTCCGGTTGCAGTTTTACCACCTGGGGCATCCTGAAATCGGGATTCAGCATTTCCGCGAGTCCGATTTTCCCCATTTCCGTGTAAGGGATTTTCACCGTGGGAAAGAATTCTCCGGGCAGGGTGGCGAGGGCATCGTAGCCGGCAATCCCGATTTTTTGAGTCATTCCCAGTTCTTCAATGGCCTTTTGGGCACCTAAGGCAAGGTAGTCATTGGCCGCGAAGATAAAGTCGGTCTTTTTTGATTTCAGGAAGTTGAGTACAGTCTCGCGTGCAAAATCCATTTGGCCTGCAGCAGAACCAATGCTGACGGGATTGAGTATGGTCTGCGTGACTTTGACGCCGGCTGCTTTTGCGGCATCCCGGACACCGCGTTCCCGTTCCCGATAGGTGATGTCATTGCACGCTTTCAACGAATGGGTGAAAAAGGAAACGGTCTTCGGCTGGTACTGCCCAAATACTCGTTCTGCCAGTCGGCAAGCGCCTCTGTAGTTGTCGTTGATGACCGCTGCCATGTTGTTCGGCAGCTTGTGGAAATCGTTCATTTCATAGTTCAGCAGGAAAAAGCGTTTTTGCGGAAACGCCTTGGCCAGTTCAATGCCTTGATGAAAATACTCGGGATTCATAATGAAAACCCCCTTGAGGGCAAATTCCCTGCTTTTGTCGCAGTGGCTGATGATTTGCTCGGGGCTGCCCTGCTCTTTTACATCGGATGGTAGCGGTATCGTCAAGGTCGGGACATTGCGACGGATGGATGTCTCCATGATTCCGACATACAACAAGGCATGGATGGGGTAGTTGATGGGATCAAGATTGCCCAGCACTCCGCAGATCGACTGTCTCTGAAACCGTTTCCCTGCTGCCACAAACGTACCCTTTTTGGGGCGGCGAAAGCAGAATCCTTCGTTGATCAGCGATTGCAACGCGAGGTCAGCCGTCCGCAGACTGACCCCGGCATCCCTGGCGATTTGCGAAATCGGGGGAAGTTTTGACAGCGGTTCGAGCTGCCCACTCTGGATTGCCGCGGCAATCGTCTCCTTGACCTGCGTGTATTTTGCATCCTCCGATGCTTCCGTTATCTGGAAATCTAACATGGAACCGCCTTTGCGACACCGTAACAGGTGTATGCATAAATTATCACGATTATCCTGATTATCAAGATTACATCAATAAAATAACGCAATTCCTGAAGATGTCAAGTCGCTTTTTTGCAAAAAAGTCGGTGTAACTATCAAGGGCGACGCTAATATTTGCAATGGTCAGCCTGAATAAGTGTTGATTTTCTCGAATCCATGACCGCTTATCATGAATTAGGATATTTGCCCTTTTGTCCTGTGGCTACGCCTGCTTCTCTACCAGGGTGTCGATGAGCTGGCGGGTCTGGCGGTCGAAGGCGAGTCCGACGAGCCAGACGGGGCGCTGCTGACCCAGATAGGGGGCGGCGTAGTTCTTCTGTTTGATCTGGTCCACGGCCTCCGCCGCAGTGCTGCCCACCTTTAGCTCGAACAGGTAGATGCCGCATGGGTGCTCGGCCACCAGGTCGGCTCGTCCGTCCGCCTACTGTTCCTCCACGCGGCATTGGACTCCCTGCGAGCGTAGCAGCGTCATGAGGGCGCGCGCATAAGAGAACTCCTGGACGCGGGTCTCGCGTGGGCCGTAGGGCAGCGCTGCGTAGAGCGCCTTGAGGCCATCCAGGAAGGACTCCCATTTCCCAGTGAGCAGCTGCTTTCCCAGCGAGGTGACCCATGCGACGCTCCTGTCCGACATATAGGCTGCGGTCAGCGTGGCAAGGTCCTGGCGGACCTCCTCGTCCGGAACTCTCAGGTCATACGCCTGCGCGTATGGATTGTAGTCGGCGATGGTGAGATAGCCGGTCTGGTAGAGCATGGGCACGGTGCGCAGCTCGTTCAGGTCGGTCATGTCGAAGTCGGACTCGGCGACTCCGCTGACATTCTCCAGGTCAACCGACAAGTACTCGTCGCGCCGGAGGAAGTTCATCAGCATGGAGGCCTTCCCCGTGGTCGTCCAGTAGTTGGAGAAAGTCCGCTTGGGTGAGTACAGATTCATGCCGAGGGAGACAGGGTTGTACACCGTCTGCTCGGAACACTGCCCGAAGCGGTAGCCGTTGAACCATCGCTTGAGCTCTGCGCGGTACGCGCTGTACTCCATACCCATGATTTTCGCATGGGCGTGGAGGTGCTCGTCGAAGAACTCGTCCAGCTCCTCCTCGGTGTATCCGAGCATGGTGGCGCAGTCGTCCTCGAAGGAGAGGTCGATGAGGTTGGAGACTGCGGAGAAGACCGACATCTTGGTGAATTTCGAGACGCCCGTGATCATCAGGAAGCGGGTGCAGTCGGCTCGGTCCTTCATCTGCCCGTAGAAGCCGGCCAGGATTTCTCGCACCCGCTGTGCCTCGTCGGTCTTGTGCAGCAGCCGTGCCACGGGGTCGTCGTATTCGTCGATCAGGATGACCACACCCTTGCCCTTGTTCTTGGCGGAGAGCTCCTCAATGGCCAGGCCAAAATTGACGGACGGTGTTTCGCTCGGGTCGTATTCTCCACCCGCTTTGAGGATTGCCCTTCGAACGGTGGCAGGAAAATTCTGCTTGAACTCTTCCAACGAGCAGGAGGCGGCAAAGCTCAAGTTGAAATGCATGACGGGGTATTTTTCCCATTCCCAGCCTTCCTTTTCGATGGCCAGATCCTCGAACAGTTCCTTGCGTGCCTCAAAAAGTGCCTGGAGTGTCGAGATCATCACGGACTTGCCGAAGCGCCGCGGACGCGCCAGGAAGAAACGGGCGTTCGGACCGACGGCCAGGCGGCGGAGGTACGCTGTCTTATCGACATAGACGCAGTGCTTTTCCCGCAATTCGCGGAACGAGTTGGTGTCGATGAGTATGGGTTTCGGCATGGTGGCATCTCCTGGTGAATATCTGCTGTGGTACTTTTGTCTCCCTGCATTCCATGCTCTTCCTGAACATTGGTTTTAATATAGCAGGCGTTTAGAGTTACACAAGCCAGATGGCATTTTTTCCCTGCAGAACTGCTCCAGTTTAAGGGAAAGTGACATGCGCCTGGCCGTCGTCTGGAATTGAAGCCGCACTCCTGCCGAGCAATACGCCCGAATCAACCATGCCTCGTTCCTGCGATAGAAGTCCAGCAGTCTCTCGCTCATGCGCATGGGCAGAACGCCGTCTTCTGTCTGCTGAAGACTGTATATTCCATGGAAGAGTTCCTCTCTTCCTGCGAGAGTCACATCATGCATTTTTCATTTCTTTGCGTTAATTGCCTTTGGAAATTACTATTTATGCAACTTTCTTAATACAGCAGTGGCCGTCGTAGGACTTGCCTGTTGAGCTACGGCGTTCTCACTTTTGGTGCATTCTGTCCCCTTATTTTGCTTTCTTGTTTGCCTTCGCCTAATATATCACCATTTTGAAATTAAGCGAGTTAACGTTGCAATTTTTCTTATTTTGTGAGTTTTTGTAATCTTAACAAGGTTCTTTTGGTACACGACACCATCATGTTTGGGAAGGCTTGTTTGGCTTTGCAGGCCATGCAGCTCTGCAGGACAAATCGTGTTTATTGGATTGTTTGCGGGCCGTGGTCTTGACAATATGGTTATATTCTGTCAATTAGGAACTTCCAAGCAGGCACCACTCTGATGCCATTCTCCAGTTCCCGCTCCGTGTCCCAGGTCACGATGGTTGTTTCGACCGCACCGATGTATTGTGCGGCGGACTTCAAGGCGCGCAATTCACGCTCAAGCGTTGCCGGCTCGTTCAATTCATAGCTCACCTGATATAGATGGTATTCACGGTCGTATTTGTGATAGGCAATGAAATCGACTTCAAATCCATCACGGGTGACAAGGTATTCAATCTCGAAGTTCTTTCGTCTAAGATGAAGGAAAACAAGGTTTTCAAGCAAATGTCCCCTGTCCGCGGCTCGCTTTGTGTTCAAAGCACGAATCATTCCAATGTCCACCAGATAGATTTTGGGAGGATTGACCTGCCTCTGGGCCATTGAATCCGAGTGATAGGGCACGGAATAGAACATATAGGCATTGCAGAAGCAGGTGATATAGTCGGTAATTGCCTCGCGGTCAGCTTTATAGCCGTTGCTTTTGAGTTCATTATAGAGGGCATTTGCGGACATTTTGCCACATGGGGTATGGAAGGCCTTGAGCATGATGTACTTCAAGGCACTCACATTGGTAATGCCATAGCGTTCGACAACATCTCTAAAAAGAACCTCATTTGCATAGCCTTGCAACTTCGCGGCCCAGATTTCCCCTGAACAATTCTGGACTTCTGGGAAACCACCGATCTGAAAATAGCGGTCGAGCGCATGTTTTATCAAATGGCTGGCTTTGCTTCCTGGCATAGAAGGGATGCTGTCCATTATGGAATGAAAACGCATAAACTCTGCCAGAGACAGCGGAAACATCTCTGTTTCGATAGAACGCCCTCGCATGACCGTCGATATCTCCCTGGAAAGCAGCTTCGACGATGAGCCTGTAAGAAACACTTGTATCTTTCCAGAATCTATGATGCGTCTGACAAACACCTCCCATTTGTCAATGTCCTGAATCTCATCAAGGAAGAAATAGCACTGGTGCTGATGATTTTCTGGATGGGCTTCATAGAAAATCTCAGGAATGAGGCTCAAATCCTGCAAGGTCATCCCATCAAGACGGTCATCGTCAAGATTTAAATAAAGTATTCTCTCCAAAGGAGTTCCATTGGAAACTAAATCACTGATCTTCTGGTAAACCCGGTATGTCTTTCCTGTACGACGCATGCCAACCAATATGGATGCATTGCGTTCCATCTCATTTACGATGCCGTCACGTCTGCTCATTTTAGGCAGGACAGTATCGTAGAAGTCCATTATCAACTCGGTAAGTGCTTCTCTCATTCTCTTTGTCTCCAACATATTCTCTTTGTCTCCAACATAATCGTTGCAGTTGCAAGTTCCTCTCTAAAATAGCATCATTTGATGAATTGGCAAATCAATCTGCGGAAATTTTCCGCAGATATCTTGTATAATCTGCGGAAAATTTCCGCAGATTTCGGAACGGATTCTATTGGGAAACTGGGGTAGCGGCGGCATCTTCACCGCCGTTTCCATCCACGGGGGCTGAGCCATCGCGGGCAGGTTGGATGCTGGGGTTCTGCAGGCCAGTACGATTGGAGGACGAGATTTTTGCAACACATCTAAAAAGGTGGAGCCAGTGATTATGGCGTGGGTTCCTCCTGTTCGCTCTGGTGGCGGGCCTGCTGTGGGGTGCAATTGAAGTGTGCCCTAAATTTCCGGCAGAAGTAAGTGGAACTGTTGAAGCCGCTGGCGTATGCGATTTCGTCAATGTGGCTTCTGGTTGTCTTGAGCAGGTTCAAGGCATGGCGAAGACGCAGGCGGTTCAGGTAGTCGAGCGGGGTGTATCCTGTGCTCTGGTGGAATATCCTGAAGAATTGCCGCTGTGACATGAAAGCCATCTCCGCCAGAGTTCTCATGCGGATGTTGGAGGTGAAGTGCTTGTTGATGTAGGAAACCGCTTTCACGATTTTGAATTGTTCGGCGTTGCTTTTTCTTCCGGTCGTATGCAACTGACGAAGAAGTAGAACGAGAATCTCCGTGAATTTTGCCATACTGCAAAGGATGGTTCCCGGTTGCGCCCCCAGAAGTTCCTCGGAGAGCTCATGGATTTTCCGCGTCAACGGAGCCAATTCCGCAGGTTCAAGATGGGCTATCGGATTGGCGGAGCAGCGGATGGACTGCTTTTCCAGCGGAAACAAAGTCCTGAAATGGGGAAGCTCTTCGCCGTCAAGCAGAGGAAAGGGAAGTTTCTGGCTTTTATACAGGATATTGATGACACCCAAAGACTTGGTATTCTGGTAGGAGTGGTGATAGCCCGGATGAATGAGCAGGACATCCCCAGCCGAAATATGCACGTTGCTCTTCTCGAAGAGGTAGTCTCCTTCCCCAGAAGTGACGACCGTCAGTTCGGAACAGTTGTGGGAATGGGGACGGTCGGCGGTCTGGCTTTCCTTTGACATGTCCACCACGCACAGAGGCAGTTCCCTGTATTGATGGTAGGTCTCCAACTGGTAGATGTTGTTCATTCGCGTTCCTCTCCAATGCCCGTGGAAGGTCTCTTTGGCATGATGGGATACCCTCATGTGGATTTGGCATAAATGTACGATAATTATTTATTTTTTCAATTGAGTTTTGAAAAGAAAACGGTAAATTTCTTTCATTCATGTACTCCCTTGGCGATTGGTCGGGGCATGGAATGGGTTGCATGAATTCGCTGTTTTGTTCCGTGGGGCTTGTCCTTGAGAGAATTCCGCCAATATCAATTGCCGCGCACATTAAAAAAATAAAGCCAACAACAGGTAAAAGGAGTCCACAGAAATGAGACGTTTTTTCACCCTGATAGAACTTCTTGTCGTCATCGCGATCATCGCAATACTCGCCTCCATGCTTCTTCCCGCTCTTTCCAAGGCAAGGGAAAAGGCGCGCAACATCTGCTGTGTCAACATTCTCAAGCAGAACATCACTTCTGAACTGCTGTACGCAGGAGACTATGACGACAATCTGGCGATGGTCAATAATTCGAGCTACACCTCCTATTACACCCCGTATGACAATGGGCTGAAGTCGGTTGATCTCCTGATCACAGGCAACTACCTTGGCGGGAATGTCATAGTCAACACTAGCACAACCTGGAGCCAGATGGCGTCCGTGGCGAGGAAGTCATTCCTCTGTCCAAGTGACGCACGGAACTACGGTTCCGCTTCGGGCGGCAAAGGGACGGAGAGCCGTAGTTCGAGATGCCAGATGAGCTACGTCATGCTTCATTTCACCCTTGCCAGCGCCACGACCAACTGGGGGGATGACGCTGTGGCGGGAGCCAAGCGGGAACGCTGCAATGTCACCCGCAACAGTCCAGGGTGCATCATCTGGCATGATTTCACTGGAGGCGAGGACGGCAATCAGGGCATCCATGAAATCAAGGCGGGCGGGCGCAATCATCCCAACGGCCCCAATGCCGCCTATCTGGGTGGGTATGTGAAAAGCATCAAGCTGACGACGAATCAGGGCAACCTCTACAATCAGGGCTGGAGTCGTTTCCCAACCTACTACGATAATCTGTGAAATCCATCGTCAATTTGGAGGTTCCATGAGAAGAAGTCATCTGTTGCTTTGGCTTGTCTTGGCTGTCATGCTCCTGTCCGGCTGTTCCCGTCCAAAGATCAATGCCAAGGATGAGAATGCATTCCGCACCTCTCTGGAGAAAATGCGGAAATCCCTCAATGCCGACAGGCGGCAGAGCCTGGATAAGGCGATAGAAAACATATTCGCAGAGGGAAGAAAACGCGCCAGGGAAGTGGGCGACCCCATGGGAGAACACGGCATCATGCTCCAGCTGGACGAAATGACCGCCGATGAGATCATTGTCAAGGGAAGCGCCGCGGAAAAAGACCATTGACGGGAGTGCCTGGATGAGACATTGGCTTGGTTTCGGCTTATTGCTGTTCTGCGACGCACTGGCCGCGTCTGCGGCAGACGCATTGCGGTTCCACTGGATTGGTATGAGGATGATGGAGAAGGCCGGCGTCATCGAATTGAACGATGACAGCGACAGTCACGGCCTGTATCTGCTCACTGCGGAGGAAATCGCCATTGCCCCCTCCAGACCGTATCTTTTCAGCGTCAAGGTGAGGCGTGCGCCTGGGGCGGCCAACCGCCCTCTCGTGGTACTCCGCATCTTTGACAAGGACGGCAAGCAATTGAGGGGTTTTTCCGCGACAGCGACGGGACCAGCGGATGAAGCAGGCTTCCGCACCTACGTCAAGAAGATTGCTTCATCGGAATGGCCGCCAAACGGTGTCAGCGCAAAAATCCTCTTGCAGCCTGCTGCCGGCCTCGCCTCCGCCATGGGCAAGGCGGAGTTCAAGGAGATTCGCCTTGAGGAACAGGTGGAGCCAGAGACTTTGCAAGGGCAGGACATCACCTATGGGCTCTTCTTCAAATTCTCACGGTTCCTCGTCAGCGACGAGAAATTGAAATACTCTCCTTTTGCGCACCGGGATTCCGAAGTGGAGCCGCGAATCGAGTTTGTCGCTTCACAACCCTATCATTACCGAGCGCTTCAGCTTGTCGGACGTGATTTGCCGACCAGAGTCAAGGTCTCTTTTTGGCAGGAGGAGTCACAGAGCTTTCTGCCTGGCATGGAGATTGTCGGGAGTAAGGTTACGGGGGGATATGCATACGATTTGAGTCCTTTTCCCGAATGTTATCGGCTGGCCGTCGATTTTCCCGGGCAACAGTCGCTTTCTCCTGATGGAATTCGCGTCTATGCGCAGAGTTTTCCGCAGGAGAACTGGAATGCCAACTGGATCTGGTGTGGCCGTACCCGCATCGACAACATCGACGCCTGGCTGCGCCGTGAATACGAGTTTCCCGTAATTCCCCGACGAGCCATACTCCAGTGCGCGGCGGACGATGTGGCGGATGTCTTTGTGAACGGCAAATGCGTGGGGAATTTCAGTGGTCGGGAGAACCCACCGAATTACGATATCACGGAGTTCCCGGTAGTCGGAAAAAACGTCATTGGCGTCAAGGTACATCAGTTTCGCTATTCGGCAGGCTTCCTGGGCGAACTTGACTGCCGTTTTGCGGATGGGCATGAGGTGAAACTGGTGACGGACAAGTCCTGGCTCTGGAGCCGTGAGGAGCCTGCATCTGGCTGGAATGAACCGGGCTTTGACGCTTCGGCATGGAAGCCGTGTGTGGAACTTGGCAAGCCGCCGCAGGGAGAATGGGGCAAGGTGAAATATCGTCTGAACACGCATGTCATTTCTTTGGAAATCCTGAATCCGACAGATTTCCCCACGACAGTGCAAGCGGGTGAACGGCGGGATTTCACGCTTCGGCTTAAAGCCAGAGGAACGCTCCCCTCAACGCCGTTTCGCCTGCTTCTCCGCCAAGGCCAGACCATTTTCCAGACATGGAACATTGGCATCCTGCCGACTGGAGATGCGGAGACGAATGTTCCGTTCAGCCTGCGATTCCATGCCTACCTGATTTCAGGGGAATACACCATGGAACTCCAGGCGGCACGATGCGAGTTCACTGCGGCAGGACGGCATTTCCTTCACAAGCTGCATGTCACCAACGATCGCCATGCGCCGTTGTGTGATGCACGTTTGCGCAGGCTTCACGGCGTTCCAACCCTTTTCATCGGCAATCAGCCTATCTTCGCCAATTTCTCCACCCAAAGCACATGCACGTTGCCGCTCTTTCTGAAGCACCATCGCATATTTCATGCGGCGGGCTGGGATTTGACACATCTCTATTTCAAGCCAGACTGGAATGACTCTGGTATCGGATCTGCAGGCATCCGTGTATATTTGACACATCTCTATTTCAAGCCAGACTGGAATGGCGATAAGCCGAATTTCAGTGCCTTGGATGCGTATGTGGCGGCATTGCTTGAGGGTAATCCAAAGGCGTTTTTTCTGCTCAAGGTCAATCTGCGGGATTCCCAGAAGAGTTTTGTGCGCAGACATCCTGGTGAATGCGTTCAGTTCGACAATGGAGTAGTTCGTGGCAATTGCTCTCTGGCAAGCGAAGCATGGAGGAAAGAGGTCACGCAATACACGGTCCAGATGATAGAGCACATCGCAAACTCACCCTATGCAGACAAAGTCATCGGGTGCTGCGTCAGCGAGGGCAAAGAGGGACAGTGGCTTCACTACTGGGGTGTCACTGACCCCGCCGTTCCAGGTGCGTTCAGCGACTACAGCCTGCCAATGTTGCGGTATTTCCGGAAATACCTCAAGGAAAAATACGGCACGGTGGAGAGACTGCGCACCGCCTGGAATAATCCGCAGGTTTCCTTCGAGACAGCGGCGATTCCCGACCATGACTCGCGTGTGGCACATGACTGCGGCTTCCTGCGGAATCCCGTGGAGAGACGAGCGGTTGTGGACTACGCGGAGGCACTTTCGGAGGTAGTCGTCGATGGAATGGAACATTACGCCAGGCTCATCAAGGAAAAGACGGGAGGGCGCTGGCTCACGGGAGCGCTCTATGGACACCTCATCGATGTCGGCATGTACATGCTCGCGGAGCAGGGCGGTGGGCTTGCGGAGCGCAAGGCCCTGAAGATGCCTCATATGGACATATTCATGGGGCCTCTCCAATACCGACGGGAATTCCGCGCCCTCGGGGGTGTCGGAAGCTATGACACTCCAAGCCCTGAAAGCTGCCTGCTTCACGACAAGATGTGGGTCAATGAAAACGACCTTCGCACCCACATGACATTCCCTGCGGGGTATGCCTACAATGTTCGTGCCACAGGGCAGATGGACCATGTGCTGGCGCGCGAATTCGGCAAGGCGATTTGCAGCCGCGCCGGATTCTATCTGCTGGCAATGGGCATGGAGGACAACCATCACTGGTATGATGACCCAGAGACGATAGACACCCTCAAGAAATTAAACCTTCTCGCACAAAATGCTGTTGGGGAAGACCGCTCCAGCCGAAGCAAAATCGCTGTCTTCACGGATGACAACAGCCTCAAGTACATGCGGCAGCTACGCCACATGCAGAAGGAGGACAGCGTGATGCGCTATGCCGTCATCCAAAGGGAGGCCATCGGGCGCATCGGGGCGCCTTTTGACGAGTATATGCAAAGCGAATTGGAGAATCCGTCGCTTCCCAAATACAATTTCTACATTTTCCTGAACCCCATCCATCTGACTCTGGGCGAGAAGGAGAAATTAAAAGAGCTTGCGCAAGATGGGAAGGCTAGGATTTTGTTCCTGTTTGCCCCTGGCATTGCAGGGGAGGACAGTCTTGCACTGGATAGTGCAAATGAACTGACGGGCATGGCGTTCACTCTTGACGCGACGCCACGGAAAAGCCTCGTTGAACTGAAGGAGACGATTGGCGAGGTAACGTCTGGCACCATTCTGGGCTGGAGGGACGAGTGGTTTGCGCCGACTCCAATTCCCACGGTATACGACCGTCTGCTGGCAGTCTTTGCCGACAGCCAGACGCCCGCCGCCGTGACATGCGGTAACATCGCCTTCAGCACCCTGGGAATTCTTCCTGCGGAATATTTGCGGATGCTGGCGATTGAGGCAGGAGTCGAGATTCGGTCAACGGACAATATCGCCGTCTATGAATGCGCCTCCTTCATGGCGATACATTCGATGTCGATTCAGGGTGAATGCTGTGTGAGTGCTCCCAGAGGCCGCACCATTCGGCAGCTTTGGCCAAAAGAGGAGATGCACGGCGTCATGGAATATCGCTGGAAAAACACCGAGCCGGTGAGCAAAATCTTCAAAATAGATTAAATTTGCTAGATTGGAAACTGTGCAGAAAAACGCTCCGTTGACAACCCGTCCTTATCCAATGACCTCGCGCATTCAATATTTCACGCCTGCCCTGGCGCCTGAAATTCTCCTCGACTTCAATTTTTTTGAATTATACCCGTTTGACGGTGGCGGCTCGTTCATCAACCGTGCCATCCTCGGCAGCGTGGATGATGCCGAAATCACGGATGCCATCATGAACAGGGGCGCACTGGATCCGTTCGGACCGCTGGAGGAGCTTGACTTCCTCCGTTTTGACCGCTGGAGCACCATCGAGCAGAGCTGCTGGATCAACCGTATGTATTTCATCGTTCCTTTGGCGCGTCAGGCGGCCCGCACGCACAACCGTGCTGTGGCGGAATACGTGCGCAGGGTCATTCTCCGATTCGGCACCATTTACCCGCCGCCACAAGGGAAGGAGGCCGTCCGCGAACTGAACCGTTCCGTCATGGAGGCACGGGACCGCG
This sequence comes from Victivallales bacterium, assembly GCA_017431185.1. The sequence goes on from JAFRLP010000235.1 coordinate 12,099, forward strand.
ACTACAATACGGCGGGGATTGGCTTCGACGGCCCCATCTGTTACCAGTGGTTCGATTTCCAGCCCGCCAGCCGGGTCATCCATATCCTGCATGCCGTCTGGTTCCTGCGGGACATGGGCGTTTTCGGCGCTGCGGACTACGCGATGCTGGATCGCATGCTGTCGGAACATGCGCGGGTGATTTTCAAGGCGAATGACGTGGGCGCCAAGCCCAAGCGGGGCAACCATGAGGCACTGCGCGCCCTGGCACTTCTCGCCTGCGGCATTCTCTTCCAAGGCGAACCCCAGGCGGAGCACTGGCTCGGCGAGGGACTGCGCTACTGCGAGGCGCACATCCTCAGCGATTTTCTGGAGGACGGCATGGGCATCGACCTGAGCCCGTCGTATCATTTCTTCGAGACATGGATCTGCCGCGATGCCGCCATCTACGCAAACCGCTGCGGACATCCGTTCTCCGAAACGGCGCAGCTACGCCTGAACCGCGCCTTTGCCATCTGCCGTCTTTTCCGTCTTCCCAATGGGCTGACGCCCGTCGTCAGCGACGGCTACCCGCTGGACATGGGCGTCTTCTGCCGAACGCTGCCGCCCGCCCCTTGCGAATCCACGGAACAGTGCGTGACCCTCGACGACGCCGGATTCGCCATCCGCAGGAGCCCGACATCATACGCGCTTCTCGACTGCTCGCCGCTTTTGGGGCGCTTTGCCCATTATCATGCCGGCAAGCAGGCGGTGACGCTCTGGTTCGGCGGACGCCCGTTTGTGGAGGAGGGCGGCTGCTGCAATTACGACGACCCGGCCTTCTCTGAATTCTTCAAGACGGCGCAGGCGCACGCCTCTCTTCTTGTCGAAGGACAGGGCGACGGTCAACTTGAGGGACGCTATTGCTGGCTGAACGCCGCCACCTGCCGCATGGGCAAATGGCTTGACAGCATGGTGGAGTCCATTGAGACGTCGCCTCTCTGGGGGAATCTTACCTGGTCCAGATGCCTCATCGCCAAAGAGGATTGCGCTGAAATCCGCGATGAACTCCGCCAGGCTGACAAAAGGGAGTGGACACTGCTCTTCCCGCTTGCGCCCGAGGTCACCTTTGAGGGTGAAGGCAGTAAAATCCTGCTGAAGAACGAAAATGTCGCCGTTTCCGTGACCTCAAGTCTCCCGATTCGCATCCAGCAAGGACGATGCGTGAGAAATTTCCGGATTGTCCCCGCCAAATGCCTAGTATCATGTAACATTTAAATTTTCGCATTAATGGCTACGGTTTTCCGAAATGTGTTGTATATTAATGTGGCATCCCCGACATTAAACAACAACACACCACAGGAGCTAGGCATGGCCATTCGCTACACAATCAAGCTA
>JAFRLP010000236.1 GCA_017431185.1 Victivallales bacterium
GATTGAGCAGATTCTGGCGAAGAATCCCGACACGCGAATTGTCCTGGTGAGAACCACTGGACTGTGGGGCAGTTCCTTCAGTCGCGGACGCGGCTATCAGGAACCCTTCATGCGCACGGTCTATTGGCATATCCGCCACGTGCTGGCCAACCTCATCTTCTTTGGCCCGCGCCGTGACGTCACCGTCGAGTTCACGGAGTGCCCTGAGGATTTTCCGCGTCATGAAGGCAAGGAGGCCATCAACCGCTATCTGGAGAAATTCTACAATCAGGATGCCCCCTACAACACCTACGTTCCCTATTATTGGTGGGAGAAAGGCGGTGTGCGAGTCATTCCCGAGCCGGACTCCGTGAACACGCCTATTGACACGAGCGACGTGCCTGATGACATCCGCCAGCGCGTCTATGCCAAACTGCACGAGATGACCGACAAGAAAATCTTGCAGGACAATTACACTCTCGGCACGGATTTGGGAATGGACTCCATCATGATTGCCGACATTCTCGTCTGGGTGCAGACCGAATTCGGGCAGGAGGTCAGTTCCCCCAACAGCCTGCGCACGGTCGGCAGTGTCCTCAAGGCGGCCATCGGCCAGAGCGCGGCGGTGGAGCCATTGCGTCCTGTTCCGCCAACCTGGTTCATTGACGAGGACCCCACGCTGTTGCAGGTTCCTCCCAATTGCCCGAAAATCACCGACACCTTCCTGGCACTGGCGAAAAAACGTCCCAATTTCCCCTTGCTGGCTGACCAGCACGCGGGAGTCATCACCAACCGCAAGGCGGTGCTCGCCGTCATGGTTCTGGCGGGGGAATTTGCCAAACTGCCTGACGAGCGTCTGGGAATCGTCATGCCCGCAAGCGCAGCCAGTTGCCTGGTCTTCATGGCGGTTCTGTTCGCTGGCAAAACCCCCGTGATGGTCAACTGGACGGTCGGCCCCAGAAACCTGGCGTTCTGCCTGGACAACGCCGACTGCCACACCGTGCTCACCTCCAAGGTCGTCATTGAGGGACTGGAGGGGCGCGGCACCGACCTGACCTCCATCAAAGACCGTTTCCTGTATCTGGAAGACCTCCGCAAAAACATCTCTCTGTTGCGCAAACTCTCCTGCCTCTTCCATTCCAGGTTCTGCTGGGGGGCTTTGCGCCGTGCAAAAGTTCCAGAGACCGCCGTCATCCTGTTCACCAGCGGGTCGGAGAACCGTCCGAAGACCGTTCCTCTTACCCACAAAAACCTGATAACGGATGTCGTCGCCGCCATATCGGCGATGGGTTTGCGGCAGGATGACTGCATGATTGGCATGCTTCCCCCCTTCCACTCCTTCGGCTTGCTGCTGAATATCATGATGCCCGTCAGTGCCAATTTGCGGGTCGCCTTCCACGCCAATCCAATGGAGGGGGCAATGCTCGCCCGCATCATCGCCGCCTATAAAGTCACGATGATTGTGGGCACGCCAACCTTTGCGGCGGGCATTTTCCGCAATTCCGAAAAGGGGCAGCTCGCCTCCGTCCGAATTCTCATCACCGGAGGAGAAAAATGCCCGGAGAAGACCTATCGGCAATACCAGGAACTCTGCCCTGGCGGCTATTTCCTGGAAGGCTATGGCATCACCGAATGTTCGCCTGTGGTGGCGCTGAACCGTCCTGGCAATCACAAGGATGGCGCCATGGGCCCCGCCATCCCCTGCCTGGAAACCAAGATTCTGCTGGAGGACGGGTCGCCCGCCCCGCTCAACACGCCTGGACTGCTCTATGTCCGTGGCGACTCCGTGTTCGGCGGCTACCTCAACTACGATGGCCCCTCCCCCTTCGTCAAGTTCGATGACGGCCCCGCCTGGTACTGCACTGGCGATATCGTCAAACAGGATGAGGACGGTTTCCTCTCCTTTGCGGGACGCAAGAAACGCTTCTGCAAAGTCGGCGGTGAAATGATCTCCCTGCCTGCCATCGAACAGGTCCTGATGGACCATTTCCGCACGGATGAAATTCCGCTGCCCCTGGCGGTCGAGGCAATCGGCCCTGACCAGGCACCTGAAATCACCCTGTTCTCCGTCGTGGAGACCGACCGCGAGACGGTCAATGGCCTGATTCGGAACGCCGGCTACTCCCCCATCCACTTTATCCGCAACATCATCCGCCTGCCCGAGATTCCCCTGCTGGGCTCTGGCAAGACTGACTACCGTTCCCTGAAGGAGTTGGCACGTAATCCACAAGCATAACAGGACATAGGACATTTCCAGAAAAAGATAATTAGACAGGAAGATAAAATGGGTGCCACATGCCTGACGATGAGCATGACATAGCGCATTTTCTAGCTGGATTGAGGCGGCTGACCGCCAGGTGGACGCTGGTTCGGGCTGCGTTACTTGGTGGCTGGCTCGCCATTCCATGCATGGCAGTGCCTGTGCTGGCGGCTCTTCTTGACAGGCTGGCGCCTTTGTCGTCTGGCGGAAGGATGGCCTCCCTCGTTTTCGCCCTGCTGTTCTGGTGTGTCTCGCTGGCATGGGTGTTGCGCCTGACCTGGCGAAAGCCTTCGTTGGTGTCCACGGCGCTGGCGGTGGAAAATGTTCGCCCACAAGCGGACAATTGCCTGGTGAATGCTGTGCTATTTGCGCAAAAGGGGGAGCATTCTCCCAAGTTGATAGCAGAACTGCTTCAAGAGTCACAGGTGGACTTGAGCCAGGTTGCAGTCACCGAACTGCTGCCTCGGCGTTCCCTCAAGTGGCTGCGCCTTGCCCTGCCCTGCGCAATATTGCTGTGCGCCCTTCCCTTCCTGCTTTCCCCCATCGGAATGGGAACGTCTTTACTGCGCATCCTCCGTCCCTTCAGCGACATTCAGCCCTATACCCACACCCGTATCGCCCTGCTCTCCCCTGGCGACACCACTCTGCGGCGCGGAGCCTCCGCCGAACTTCACCTGGAGACAACAGGAACCTCCCCCAAGAAAGTCGTGGTCGAATTGGAGGACGCAGGCCTGGTCACGCTGGAAATGGCCCCCATCCCCATGCTCTCCAACGCCTTTGGCGTGACCACTCCGCCACTCTACGGGGAGGCCCGTTACCGTGTCAAGGCCGGCGACGCGACAAGCCCCTGGCATACTCTTCGCATCCTTCCGCCACCTGCCTTGAAACGCTGGGAGATGGCCGTCGCACCGCCACTTCACACGGGAATCGGCAATTTTCTGCTGCACAGCATGGATGAACAGACCACCATCCCCCAATTCTCCACTCTGCTTCTGGCTGGTGAGGCAACCGAGCCTCTGGCCTCCGCGCAGCTGCTTCAAAACGGCAAGCCACTCGTACAGACCACAAGCCTAGACAGTCCAAACTTTGAATTGAAATTGCAGCTGACGGGCAACGACCCGCTGACGCTGAACGTGAAGACCAAGGATGGTGAATTGGCGGAATTCCCCATCCCCGTGACCATCCGCCCAGACCAGCCGCCGAGCATCGCGCTGATTGACGTTCCCCTGAGCCAGACCTTGGAACGCGGAGCCACTTTCTCGGCTGCCTTCCGTGCGCAGGATGACTACGGCATCTCCCGCTGTGGCCTCGAACTGCTCAAAGACGGCTCCAAGGGAGAGGATTCGTCCATCGCCTCCCCGACGCAACCGACACGCGCCTTCACGGGGCGTTTCCTGGTTGACACGGGCACCTTCCAGCCCCCAGCCGAACAAAACACCTTGAGGTTCCGCATCTGGACAGAGGACAACGCTCCCCAGCCACAACGCTCCAATTCTGCCGTCTTTGCAGTGCAGTTCCCACCGCCACAGGAGAAAAAGGCGGAACGCGACCAGAACAAAAGCCGCCAGGCGGAGGAGAATCTGGCTGGCATCATCAAGGCGCAACGGCTGGCCATCAAGGACACCAGCCAACTTCAAAACCAGGCAAGCCATGGTCAGACCGTGCCTCCTTCCTCTCTGGAACGCTCCCAGCATGCCCAGGCCGAAGTGCGCTCCCTGTCTGTCAAACTGCTGGAGTCGCAACAGTTGACGGGCCTTCCGGCCCACACGCTGGCTGGACTGGTCAATGTGGAAATGAAACAGGTGCTGGAACAGTTCTCGGAGGCATTCAGAGTCGATGCAACGCACTTGTCGGCAACTCTTAACAACATCAGTACACTGCAAAGGCAAATTCTGACGGCCCTCACGGGCTCCGCCTCCGCCGTCTCCCAGGAACAGGTCCAGCAGGGACGCAATGACGTATTCGCCAGGCTGCAATCCCTCATCAAACGACAGCGCACCGCGCTGAAGGACACCGAGGACGCCTCGCAGGGCCGAGAACTCGCCCACGCCGCATTGGTGCAGAACCTTGACCGGATTGCCCAGGACATTCTTGTGTTCAGCAACCTCTGCCTGGAGCAGTCCTCCGCCAATGATGCCGATGACTTCCAGAAACTGCTCCGTCAGGCGCACCGTCTGCTTTCGGAAAGCCAATGTTACGAGACGGCTCTGGAAGCCTCCGAATCCGTCGATGCAAAAGATTGGAAACAAGCGATTTCCAGCGAAAGAAATGTTCTGGCCGGTCTCTTGAGGGCATTGGATCTGCTCAATAAGTGGCGCACGGAAAACGCCAAGAAAATCGTCAAGGACGCGCTGGAGACACTCCGCGAGACCAAGACCGCGCTGGAGGGCATGGAGAAGACGCAGGCCCGCATCGCCGAAATCGCCCGCGACCTCGCCAAGCGTGGCGTGCTGGATGACGACGCACGCGAAAAACTCGCCGAACTGGCGCGTGAGCAAAAGCCGATGGCCGACCTTCTGGAAAAACTCGCCAATGACCTCTACCAGTTCCCCGAACTCCCTGTCTGCAATGAGTTGAATGCCAAGATGCGGGCGGTGTTTGAGGATGTGATGCAGGCGAAGGACAGCGAGAATCTCGCCAATGTCGAGATTGCCGTGCAGAAGGAGGACGCCATCCTTGATGCCATCCGCTCCACCAAGGAGCGCATAGAGGACGTCGAGATGTGGCTGCCTGATGTCCCCGACCATTTCACCTGGAACATGGAGTCCTTCGACACCGATGAGTTCCCCGACATGCCGCTCGTCCCCCTCCCCGATGAGTTGGAGGACCTTGTCGGCGAACTGCTTGACCAGGACCAGCAAATCGACGCGGAAAGCCAGGACACCACGGGAAATAACATGATTGCCGACGCCGAAATGGGATGGGCTGTGATGGATGGCCCCATGCCCTCCTTCTCCGCCAAAGGCAAGTCGGGCAACACCCGTCCCAACGACAATGAAATGACCGGGCGTTCAGGTGCGGGACGGGAGGGGGAGTCAAACGGCGAACTGGTCGAAAACCATGTCAATGGCTATGAGGGACGCGAGACACACGCCCGCCGCACCCAGGACAAATTCCAGAAAGGACATGTCACCGAGGACGAGAATACCACCCTCAAGGCACGAGCCACGGGCGGCGGCAAACTCGGCGGTGAGTCGGAAAGCCAGGGCATGTTCGGCAACGCACCCAGGCGTGATGTCAATGCCCCCGCCCACGGCAAATCCCCGCGCCAATTGCGTCAGGAGACGGAGGCGCTCTATGCCTCTGCACGTCTTCTCTACCTGAACAGCGGTGGCTTGGGGGAGGCCGCCCATGAGCTGCGCGCCGTGGAGAACGCACCGCCAGACCTGCGCAGCCTGGGTGGCGTCAAACGCCGTATCCTGCGCCGTCTGGAGGACACGCAGGTCTCCCTCAAGGAGGGCGTCGTCCTGCCCATGCCCGTCTCCGCCATCAGCCAGGGCGGTGGGGAGGCAACCGATGACGTGGACTGGTCAAAACTGCCTGACGAATACCGCTCAGCCATCTCCGACTACTATCGCAGCCTCGCGCAGTGAGTAAAGGTAGCGGTGGCGTCTTCGTCGCCCCCCATTCCAATCACGGGATGAAACCGTTCCCCCCAGCACCCGTTTTTGCCGTTCGCAGCCTCGGATTCCCCCCAGCACCCGTTTTGCCGTTCGCAGCCTCGACCTTGCCATTTGCTCCTGACGTGCCAGGCGTGAGCCCCCAACCTGCCCGCGAGGCCTTTAGGCCTCGCGGATAGTGTCACCCATCCATTTGCTTTGGAGTGTCCTGACGCCATTCTCATAGGCTCCCCATAAGGCGGAATCCTCGCCGAGTTCCGCCAAGCGGACATTCAACTCTGCGGGAATTGGAAGCCCGAGAGGCAGTCCTTTGCTCAACTGTCCTCCCAGAATGATGACCTCTGGCGCCAGCTCAGCCTTCCATTCGCGAAGCAGGGCTATGAGATGCCTGC
>JAFRLP010000237.1 GCA_017431185.1 Victivallales bacterium
AGGAAGATCGACCGGTCTATAAAGCACGTATTGAAAATATCGCGAAGATCCGCGTTAAATATCCGGTTTTCACGTGCCCGTCAAAGAACGAGGCATTAATGTACCCATGTGCGGGATAGTCCCCGTTCTGGAGACGTCCGGAGGCGATGCGTCCGTAATAATAGTGTGCCAGGCTGCCATCGCCGCCCCATGTTTCGCCCACCATCAAAGTCGAGGATGGCATGGCGATTTGCCCTGTCTTGATGATGTCCGCCTTGTTTTCGGCGTATTTGGAATTGAATCCATAACTGGTGAAAATCATGAGGGCATACGTGAGTTTGAATGGAGAGGCGTTGGAGGGACAGACCAGGATGGACGCGGCGCCCTTTGCGTTTCTTCGCGCGATGTTCTCATCGCCGCTGCCCTTGACCATTTCCCAGCCTGGGAAATAGCCATTTCCAGCCAGGTAGTCACACCAGAAGCCAGAGGTGGGCGCATAGACCTCCTTGGTCTCTGGACTTGACGCGCTCCATGCCGGAGGCGGGAAATCGCTGTTGTCATCCGAATAGAAATTGAGAAATGTCGCCTGCTGTTTCAATTTGTTGATGCAGGAGACGCTTCGCGCCTTCTCCCGCGCCTTGCTCAAGGCAGGCAGAAGCATGGCGGCAAGAACGGAAATTATGGCGATGACGACAAGCAATTCGATGAGCGTGAACGACTTGATTTTTCCTCTGGCGAATTGACGGGAATTGTTCTGGGGCATGGCGGCATGTATCCTTATGGTTAAATTGAATCCTTCTGTGCGGTTTGAAGTGCCCATGAGGAATATCCGAAAGGCTATTCCTGCGGCAGGCCAACGATGCGGTCAATGTAGATTGCGTTCTCCGCAGTGTCCCCTTGCCTGAAAAGGGAACCTGTGAATTTCATGGAGACCCAGAATTCAAGGGGGCGCTTTTCCTGCATTCGAGCCAGATGCAGCTTGACGCACCAGGAGCGGGAGAGGAACACATCGGCTGTCTTCGGCAGAGTGAAGGCGCCAAGGCGATGCCAGTGGTATCCGCTTTCCTGCGGAAATGAGGTGAGGATGACGTTGACGGTCGTCTTTGCCGAACGATCTCGGAAGCCCATCTCAAAAGGGGGATTGTACATTTGGGGATTGGCAGAGACGGTGATTCTCATGGCATATCCGTTTTCGCTTTCGGCATCCCGCACCAGACTGATTGCCTTGGGCTCGTGGTTCTGGAAGTGCATCGCCCGCCAGTCGTAGATTTCGCGTCCCGCAAATCTTGACGGTGGTCTGTTGTTTGAGGCAAGAGCCATTTCATACTGCGCCAGTTCATGCCGTGCCTCCATCTGAAGGCGCGGCGCATTTGGATAACGCTCCAGCCAGGCGCACCAGGATTCCCTTAAACGCGCAAGCGCGGCTTGCGCCAGGTTGATGTCGAACTCATGCGTTTCGTTTGCCTTTCGGTGCGCCTGCGGAATGGCGCGGAACACGCATAGGCGATCCAGACCTCGGCGTGCCCTTCTTACGCGGGATAGCAACAGGGGACTGGAGGAGACGGAGACCTCCGCGCGGTCATAGCAATCCTGCATCTCCCTGAGTTCCTCCGCTGTCGAAAACTGGAACTCCTCGGGAGTGGACATGAAGCGGATATATGCCCCGGAACGAAGGCGAGAGACATCAAGCAGGCGACGGCTCTCCAGGATGTGGGGGGCTGCCGGACCATAGTAGGCACGCATGAATCTCCTTGTCAACTGCGCCGCATCCGCATACGGGTCTTCCATAAGCCTCGTCTCCAGATGGAATTTCAGTTCGAACATGTCTGCGTCGTGCTCGAAGGGGTGTTCCCACATGATTCCCTTGACGCCGTTCTCCGCGTATAGGCGATAGCGGTCGGCATAATGCAGTTCACTGGCGAAGGGCATGCCGATGCCCCCTTTGGTATAGGTCTCCGCATAATCCCAGACAAAGAGGTTTTGGCATGCTTTCGCCCATGTGGTCAACTGCCGCAGAAAGTCCGCATTGTCGGAGTCCAAGAGAGAGGCCGCCTGATTGATGTTCGGGCAGAGTCGCACGATGATGTTCTTCTCTGGCACGATCTCCCTTGGGGCCTCCCGCGTGAAATCATACGCAAGGGTGGTAATCCAAAGGTCGGGATGCGTCTCCCGCAGTTTTCTGGCAATGGGATTGAGGAGATGAAGCAACGCGCCTGAATGCCCGTGCTTCCTCACCAGTTCCGTGCAGGTCCCGCAATGGCAGTAATTCCCGTTGTCGTTGATGGATATGTCATAGAAGAACGGACGATTCGGCTTGCGTTCCCCCTGTGCGACGTAGGTCATCAGCTGACGATAGATGACATCCGGCAACTCCCGATTCGAGAAGCAGAGTTGACTTTCCCGACCGGCGCGCCGCACACCATCCACCAGTGCAAAATACTCGGGGTGCGCCTCGAAATGCATCTCTTCTGGCACATAACTCCACATGGTGTGAACAAAACGCGGCGGACCGAAACCGACACATCCGCCAAAGCGGTGGGTGATGCGTCCGCCGTCGTCATTGTTCAGACGGCGCAGGGCGGCGAATCGCCCTCCGTCCTCCTGACGTGTTTCGCCTCGAAAAACATGCCTGTATCCAAAGAAGGGAATGCCCGAGGCATGCAATGACGGCAGGGTCAGCGCATGTGCCTCCGGCACAAGTTCCTCATGGGGATTGAAGAACCAGACCCCGCAGTCGTCCTCCAGGAAATGGGACACAGCATGCAGAACCGAGCGCCCATTGCTTCCTGAGAGGGTTACAACGCTTTCCTTTGTCGAGATGCGCCATCCGTCTCGTCCTTGGGCAATTGCCGGCTCAATGTCCAGCCGAAAAGTGACAGGTGTCCTCCCTGCGACTGTCACATCCATGCTTCCGCCAGTCAATTTGCCCAGATACTCTTCGAGCAGTTCGACAGCGGTTGTCTCTGCTTCCGTTTTTCCTGTGGCCATGATGAGGCATGGCGCACCCATTGCCATTCCGCAGAAAGCCAGCAGAATCGGCATCCATTTCACACATGTCATGCACATCTCCAATTGCAAACTCCACGCTTTCCTCTCCAATGCCAGCCATGAGAGGAAAAGCGATGTTTGACACCTCTGTCCAGGCGTTTTTCTTCGACTGGCGGACTTGATTTGGCGTCGTGTAATATTATAATATTTTTTTCGGATATTTCCCATAACGATTTTCTTGATTTCTGTAAGATTCGTATCAAAATGAAACGCATTTCCAAAAAGCGGAGAGAAGTCGAATACTCCTACGCATTCGAGACGCCTAGTTTTCCACTGGCAATCAGAATGGAGGAAAACGCTGGCGACATCGTGTCCCACCAGCATGAGAATTTCTCGGAACTGGTCATCGTCGTCAAAGGGCACGCCACCCACCTGGTTGCCAGAAGAAAATACCCTCTGATCGCTGGCGACGTGTTCGTCATAGGAGAAAAGAAGAACCACGCCTATACGGACACCAGCGACTTCACCTATTGCAATGTCCTCATGAACATGAAGTCGCTAGGCATTCCACTGGCGGATTTGCTGACCCGTCCTGGCTTTCAGAGCCTTTTTGTCATTGACAGCAAAAACACCTCGCCCGACAGATTCTCGAACCGTTTTCGCCTCACTTCGGAACAGCTTGAACCGGTACTCCGGAAACTCAAAACAATTCAAGGCCTCATTCCGAACCGACGCTTCGAGGCCATCGCGCAATTCATGCTGCTCATCTGCATGCTCTGCGACTGCTATGAAAACAACCGCAACATGCAGGAGTTCCCCATGCGGATGGGACAACTCATCGCGCGGATGGAACGTCATTGCGAACATCAGTTCTCAATAGGGGAAATGTGCCGCACCGTCAACATGTCACGCGCCGCCTTCTACCGCCAGTTCACAGAATGCTACGGATTGCCGCCCATACAGTTTCTCATCCGAATGAGAATCAATAAAAGCATGCAACTTCTCTGCAACACGAATTTGAGTTGTGGCGAAATCGCCCGTCAATGCGGATTCACTGACGCGAGTTACTTCACTTTTCATTTCCACAGGGCAATGGGCATCACGCCCTCAGGCTATCGAAAAATCTGGAAGCAGGAACAGGTGGAGGTCAAGAGCGGTTCCTGTAAAAAGGGACATCGGGCTTAATGCCTCCATCTCTGAAACAGGTGAGATTTCCGCACTCCATAATGCGGGTCTTCCCTGCCGGAGTTGGTCCGCCATTTTGTTCAGGAGTCATTTTTTCGGTGCAATCCGATAAAACGGATAAGTGTCATCGGACGGCCTCTCGTTCCGCCCCAGCAGAACGGCATGAGCGTCCAGATAACTGACGCAAGCCCGCCCTTGATGCTGGACAAACCAAATGGTGCGGCCCGTCCCCAAACCGTACTGCGCAGCGGCGGTTGAGCGGCATTCCGCAAGAATCGAAGTTTGCGAAGTGCTTCTGACCAGGGATATCTTGGGTGGTTTGTTCTGTCCTGCAATGCAGTAATTGATGCCGAAAATAAACTCTGAATTGCCGCTAATCTATGAATCGAACACTCGTGCGGGGCAATCTATGTTGGAACGCTTCTTCTGATTCCTCGTCAGCAGACCGATGGCGAGCGTACCTCCCGGTGGCATATAGGGGGTGAAAAGCCATCTTGCGCGGCTCGCACCCCATTGCCATCTTTGTGGTCGCGCTCCAGACTCCTCCACTGCCATAGTTCATGTAAGGCATCAAATATCCCTGATTGTCCTCGGTATATTGAACCATACACATGCCAAACTGCCTGAAGAGACTCACGCAACTGATGGCACGGGCTTTATTCCGTGCCTGCCCCAGCGCTGGCAGCAGCATCGCCGCAAGCACGCTGATGATGGCGATAACTACCAGCAACTCAATTAAAGTAAAAAACGTTTTCATCTTCTTTCTCCTGTCATTGTTCATCCAGACACCCAAACAGCGCGGTCAGTACCCTTTTCGTTCTCTAGCCTCCATGCCAGTTTTATTTCCCTTTGTGAACCGACCTGACCGCCGTGCTTTCCCGAATGACCAATTTGGCAGGGAGGCTGTGACTGACTGGATACGTCTGTCCTTCAAGCATGTTCAGAAGCCGCTTGACCGCCTCTTCCGCAACCTTTTCGATTGGCTGCCGAATTGTGGTCAGTGCAGGGGAGGAAAATGCACTTGAAACGATGTCATCGAAACCGATCACGGAAAAATCCCCAGGAATGCGGACTCCCAGTTTGGCACAACTCTGCATTACCCTCATCGCGGTTATGTCATTGCGACAAATCACCGCCGTGCAGGAAGGGTTGTCCTGAAAAATTTTTGCGTCAGAATTCCCAGAGGGTCAGTCCGCGTTAACTTCTTCGGTCTGCCAATCGGATATTTGCCCTGTTCTGGTGTCAAAAGCAACCCCGTTTAGAAAAATCTTCTTCCGCGACAGTTCATACTGCCTGTAATATTTCTTGTCTTTTATCTGGGCAAGGGCAGAGTCATCGCTGTCTAGTTTGAATTCGAAGATGAAGACGTATTTATCCGTTTCGGCCACGGCGTCAATCCTGCCATCGTTGGTTTGGGATTCGGCTTTGATGTAATATCCCAGCAAACGGAACAAGGCAAAGAAAATGTTCTGGAAATTGCTCTCGCTCTTGTGATGAACATCATACGAAATACCGGCAAAGAAGACTTCCATTGTTTTGCGGAGTTGTTTCACATCGCCAGTTTCCATTGCCTCGGCCAGTTGTTCGTTGAAATTGGTGATAAAATTATCCGACTTTCCTGCATAGGCATTCACCAGACTGGTGTTGAAGGAGAAACTGACTTCCCGATTCGGGAAATCAAGCCAGTACCACGGCATATTGTATTTTTGGACCATGGATTTGATGGTGAGATAACCAGTCTGCAACAACAGCGTCAATGGGTCAATCCTGTCAATTTCAAAGGCGTTGAAGGCCATTGAGGAAACTGGTTTTGACAGCACATCGCTGAAATCGAATCGGGTTTTCTTGACCAGTTCCATCAAAAAGGACGGTGTGCCAGTTGAGAACCAGTAGTTATCGAATTTAAAGCGTTTCTGGAAAAATTCCGCCAGTGAGACTGGATTATATACATTTTGCGCTTCCTCGTGGAACTTGTATCCGTCATACCAGACCTTGATTTTCGGAAGCAGCTGCTCCTTCGGCGTGTCCAGGTGTTTGGACGCCAGCACAATCCGATCGGCAAAATAAGTTTCAAATTCCGTCTGGGTATAGCCCAACATCGCGGCATAGTCGTAATCCATGGTGATGTCGGTCAAATTATTCAGTTCGGAGAAAAGCGAGACATGGCAGAATTTACTGACCCCAGTGACAAAGAGCAGACGTTCCTGCATGTTACGGTCTTTCAGGACGCTGAAAAACCCTTTCAGGATTTGAAGGATCTCTTTGACCCGCTGCTCCGTGATATTGTTCAGAATCGGTTTATCATACTCATCCACCAAAATGACGACCTGACTTTTTCTGAAAAGCGTGTCTATCAAATTTCCGAAACAGAGACCAGGCGTGCTTCCCTGAACGGAAACCGAGTGCTCCAGCGCTGCCCTTTGGACTTTGGCCATCAAGTATTCCGGCAATTCACGGACAGGATCCGAGACCACATTATAGTCCGCAAAACTCAGATGGATGATTGGGTACGGTTTCCAGTCATACGGCTTATCATAGATCGCAAGACCTTTGAAGAGTTCCTTTTTCCCTTCGAAGACTGCCTTCAGGGTGGAAAGCGTGAGAGACTTCCCAAAGCGACGGGGACGGGACAGAAAATACCCCGCGCTCCTTGGCCGAATCATTTGCCAGATGTATTCGGTCTTATCGACATACAGGAAATTCCCCTGTATCATCTCTTCAAAACTGTAAAGGTAACTGGTCAAATCCTTCATCACCTAACCTCTCTAAACGTAATACTGTGCAAAAATAAGCCTTCGAAGCAGATTGTGGCGGTTTTGGCGCATTTCACCTCGATTGCGAGGCGCGCAGTAGCCCCCCGCGAAACGAGCCAGTGCGGTGAAATGCGTCTAAAGCCACAATCCGCACAGATTTTTGGGGGACCAGATTCTCAAGCCTGCTTCAGCCGATGTCCAGGGCAGATGCCGCGCTTGGTGCTCATCACGAAGGCGAGGAACTCCTGGATTTCGGGGCAGTCAGGGACTTCGGCCTGAATGCGCGCCACCGCCTCCGAACGGGGCAGCCCATAGCAGAAATAGATTTTGATGGCCTGATGCAGGGCATTGCGGGACTCGTCAGCCATCCCCGCCCGACGCAGGCCAATGATGTTCGGCCCCTGTATCTCGTCAAACTGCAACAGGCAGAACGGCGGGATGTCCTGGCCGATGGCGTTGCCGCCGCCGACCATGGCAAGCCGTCCGATCCGCACAAACTGGTGGACCATGCAACTGGCGCTGATGAAGGCGTGTGCGCCGACGGTGACGCGCCCCGCCAGCAGGGATGCATTTGCCACCACCACGTCGTCCTCAATGATGGTGTTGTGTCCCACATGGGAGAAGGCCATGAGCATCACGCGGTTTCCGATGACCGTGGCGCTGCCCTCCTCGGTGCCGCGATGGATGGTGACATATTCGCGGATGACGCAGTTCTCGCCGATTTGGACATTGCTGGCCTCGCCCGCATAGTGCAGATCCTGGGGCGCGTCCCCCACCACGGCGCCAGCGTGAATCCTGGTTCCCGCTCCGATGGTGGTGCGCCCCGTCAGATAGGCGTGCGGCCCGACCACGCACCTGTCGCCTAGAGTCACCTGGTCATCGATGACCGCAAATGGTCCAATTTCCACATCCTGCCCCAGTACTGCCCCTGGTGCCACGACTGCCCGTGAATCAATCTTCATGACTGGTCTCCTATGCCAATTGGACACGCTTGCGGTTCTTTTTGCCAGCTTTGAGCGTCAGGCATCCATCATGGAACAAATCGGCGGTGACGACGGCGCGTTCATCCGTCATCTTGGCGTCGTCAATCGCGACGGCTCCGCCTTTGACCAGACGGCGCGCCTCGCCGTTGGAGCCAGCCAGCCCCGCCTTGACCATCAGGCTCAGCAAGCCAATCCCCTCGCCCAATTCCGCACGGCTCAACTCAATGGTCGGAATGGCACTTTCCAGAGCCATGTCTCGAGCCTCAAGAATGCGGCTGCTGGTGGCGATGGCACACTGCGGATCGGCAAAGCCAAACTCTCCGCCTGCCGCCAAAAACGCCTGGATGGCCACATCATGACCATGCGCCAGTGCAGTCGCCTCGTATGCGAGAATCTCCTTGGCGCGGTTGATGGCAGGGCTGGGCAGGGACGCCAGCTGGCGCACCTCATCCATCGGCAACGTGGTAAAGAAGCCCAGAAGTTTCTGGACATCGGAGTCGGCGGTGTTGCGCCAGAACTGATAGTAGTCGAACGGCGATGTGCGCTTGGAGTCCAGCCAGACGGCTCCTCCAGCGGTCTTGCCGAATTTGGTGCCGTCGCTCTTGAGCAGGAGCGGGAAGGTGGCTCCACAGACCGCCTTGCCCAGCATCCGTCTGGTCAAATCGACGCCTGCCACGATGTTGCCCCACTGGTCCTGCCCGCCAAACTGCATCATGCAGCCATAGTTCTTGCAGAGGTGCATGAAGTCATAGGATTGCAGAAGCGGATAACTGAACTCCAGGAAGGAGAGTCCCGCCCCCTCGATGCGGATGCGCACCGATTCGCTGGTCAGCATCCTCGGCACACTGAACAGACTGCCGATGTCACGCAGAAAATCGATGAGGTTCATTCCGCGCAGCCAGTCACCATTGTTCACCAGCACGGCCTTGCCCTCCCCGAAATCCAGGAAACGCGAAAGCTGTCCCTTGATTCCCAGGATGTTCTGGTCTATCGTCTCCTTGGAGGAGATGGGACGCGCCGAGGTCTTGCCGGAGGGGTCGCCAATCAGCGCCGTGCCGCCTCCCACCAACGCCAGCGGACGGTGGCCATACTTCTGCAGCCACCGCATCGCCATGATGGGCAGCAGATGCCCGATGTGCAGGCTGTCAGCCGTGGGATCGAAGCCAGTGTAGAAGGTGACCGGACCTTCGGCCAACTGCTTGGCCATGGACTCCTCATCCGTCAACTGGTAGAGGAAACCGCGTTCGCGCAATACATCCAGAACGTTTGTCATTTTGTCAGCCTACTGGAAAGCAAAAAAAAGCGGGCGGACAGAGCACCGCCCTGTCAGCCCGCGTCATTGTCATATTCAAGAGAGTAGGGAAATGGCGGAATGCCAGACCAAATCCCCAGGCTCTCATCAAGCCAAGGCGATGTCCTTGACCTCGCAGCGAGTCATTTCCTGGCGGTGCCCCTGCTTGTTGCGATAGCGCTTGCGGCGCTTCATCTTGAAGACGATGAGTTTCGGGCCGCGGAAATGGTCAACGACCTCAAGTTTCACAGTGGCGCCCTTGACGGCGGGGGTTCCCACTGTCACCTTGTCTCCGTCCCCAATCAGAAGGACGCTATCCTCAAGGAGGATGGTCTCGCCGACTTCCGCCCCTTGCCGGTCAAGTTCGACGACGCTGCCGACCTCGACCTTATACTGTTTTCCACTTGCTTTGATGATTGCGTACATTTCGTGACACTCCCGAAGTGTTCCGCCTGGCATCCCAGCAGGACTCCAGGCATCTATTCTGGTTCTACAAACATTCAAGTAAATGAATATAGCGCATTTTACGAGATTTTCAACCAAGCACCTCGCTTTTTACCAAAAAAGTATTTTGCGGGTGGCCAATTTGTCAGTTTTGCCGTATGGCCTCAGCATGAACGAGGCGTTTCTTCTTTTTGCCCTATTTTCCTTTGGCGCCCTCAATCGCTGACGCGTCCCAGGTCGGAGTCGTTGGCGATGAAGTCGATTAGGTTCAAATGGTGAATCCCTTTTCGACGCTGCAGAAGAGTGTCCAGAGTGAAGACATACTTGGGGTAGTTGTCGCGGATGGCCTCAAGCGGGGCATATTCGCGGTCTTCGGTCTTGGGATCCATAATGCTCAAGGCGACTTGTATGTAGAAGTAGTCGTCATCGCGCCTGGCAATGAAATCGCACTCCAGTTTTCCGATTCTTCCGACACTGACTTTGTATCCCTTGGAAAGCAGGTAGATGTAAACCACATTCTCCAGAACAGGCCCATAATTGATGCGCTCGTCTGTATTGACTGCAAAGTAAAGCCCCGTGTCGGCAAGATAGTACTTTTCGTCTCTTTGCAATGATTTTTTCGACTTCAGGTCAAAGCGGCTGCATTTGGAAAGGATTTTGGCATTTTCCAGTATGTCCAGATAACGTTTCAGAGTTTCCTTCTTGAGAATCGCCTGATTCGTGTTCTTCATGTATTCGACAAGGGCATTCAGATTTGTCGTGCAGCCAAAGTTGTTGATTAGATAGGTGCGGACTTTTTCAAAGGCCAGATGATTGCGTATCTTGTTTTTCGGGGTCATATCCTTCTTGAGAATCTGCTCCATGATATTCGTCAGGTATGTGTATTTGGCAGAGAGGTCGTCAAACTCCAAAGCCTGCGGGAAACCGCCCGCCCGCAGATATAGCGTAAACTCCGTCGGCAAGGCGCCAACCGTTTTGCCCAAGAAACGCTTCATCTCCAGATACTCGTGAAAGGACAAGGGGAAAAGCGGGATTTCCACATAGCGACCTGTCAACTTGGTGACCAGTTCTCCGCTGAGGAGATAAGAGTTGGACTCCGTGATGAAGATGGAAAATCTGCCCTCCTCCTTGTATGCATTGATGAGGGACTCAAAACCTTTGACGTTCTGTATCTCATCAATGAAAAGATACTTCTTGTCGGAATCAATGTCCAAGGAATCAATGACGGTCTGCAATTGCTCTGGTCTCTTAATGGAAATGTAGTTTTTCCGATCAAGATTCAAATAGATGATGTCCTTGTCAGGAATGCCCGCCTCACGCAACTCCTGCATGATTGACTCCAATAAGCAGGACTTTCCGCACCGCCTGATTCCCGTGATGACCTTGATGAGGTCACTTTGGTAAAAAGGACGGATTTTCTTCAAGTAGGCTTCGCGTCTGAAGATTCTTCTCATGGTTCTCTAGGCGAAAACGTCATCCCACATCTGTTGCCCAAGTTCTTTTTCAAGAAAAGAATATAAGCCAATTATGGAAAAATGCCAGTTAAGGGGGTAGTTTTTTATTATTTTGCAAAAACACCCCCCTTAACTGCCACTTTTTCGCCATCAACCATAAGATTCGGACATCGGCTGGCCAGCAAAAGCCCCTGCCAGTTCTCCGCGTCAGGTGCCCAAGTCACCTCAACGTCCTTGAAACTCACCTGCTCCGCGCCGACCACAGCAAATGCGGAGGAATAGACGGGGGAGCCGTCGTACCAGGAGCCGCCCGCCGATGTCGCCTTCTGATTCGCTCCATGATACTCCAGTCGAAAATCCGCCAGGGAGACATTGCTGATTTCGCCACCGCCGCAAACCCGAATGTTGCCGGACCGCGACGCACGTCCGTGCCAATGCCGGAAACAGATGTTGCGAAGATGCGACGTGACGTTCACTTCAGACTGCTGGCCAAGCGAAACCACGTCGGTCACATTGATCGGACGCTCCGCATCGATGATGAAGTCATGGAACACCGCATTTTCCACAGAGGCCGAGCGACCGCCATACCGCCAGCAGCTGCAGACGTTGACAGCGGTGCAGGCTCCGCGTATCAGAATGTCGCTGAACGTCGCATTCCGAATCAGACCAGTGCCGACGCCTAGCCGAACCGCACACTCGTATGTCTTCAGGATGCAGTTGCTGACCGTCACGTATTCACAGTTCTGCGGATGCTTCAGCCCCCGTTCATTGGCGCGCAGCGTGATGCAGTCGTCACTCCCTTCAATCTGACAATCGCTGATGTTGACGAACCGCGAGCAGTCGATGTCTATGCCGTCCCCATTATGCCCCTGCATGTCGGAGGTGATGCGGAGGTTATGGATGGCCACATGCCGACTGCCATGGACCATGACCGCCCAATAGGGCGCGTCGTCAATGCACAAGTCCTGAATGGTGATGTGCTCCGATTCGCAGAAATAGAGCAGTTGTCCAGGACGCCAGGCGGGATAGCGGTAACTCATTCGGCAACCGAGTTGATGCAATTCGTTCAGCCAGGTGCGGGCGGACCCGTCAATGCGCCCTCCCCCGCGCAGCACAATGTCATGCTGCTCCACTGCGCAAATCAGATGCGCTCCGCTCACCTGGTCGCCGACGAACACCTGGTTCTGCGGGCAGAAATCGTCCGCATTGTAGTCTACGGGATTCGGGCTGGCCAGCAGCACGGCTCCAGGCGACAGTTCCAGGCCGCCGCCACTGCGCAGATACAGGGTTCCGCTCAAATAAATCCCTGGCGGAAAAAAGGCGATTCCGCCAGCATCAATGGTTCGCTGAATGGCCTGGGTATCCAGGGACACACCATCCCCGACCGCGCCAAAATCTCTCACGTTGTTCATTTTATCAAACCGTTCAGTTGAAACTCAAACCCGCCTGGCAAGATGCCGACGAGTGGCTTGTCCGGCTTCAGCGGAGGCAGATGGAACGTATGGACATACCCAGGGCGCAGGGCAGGCAACGAATGCTCCTCCCCCGAAGCCAGTTTCAGTTTTCCTGCAGGCACAGGTGCGCAGACCTCGATTTCCAGAACGGTTTCCGTCTCACCGTCCCTACGGTCAATTCCATAGCATCCAGCCACATCCTGAACTCCTTTCAGGGACGGGAAATAGATGTAGGCAATTTCCCAGACATGCGACTTGCCTGGCTGGATGGTGACGGGCGAGAAAATCATCTCCATGGTGCGCACCCCTCGCTTATAACTGTAGAACTGGGCATCCTGACCTAACGCATCAGGCGTGGTGCGCATGACCAGCACGCCAGGCGAATCGTGGGAGAACAGGGCAATCCACGGACGCCCAGGCGCGGTGAACACGTCAACGGAGCCACTGTCCACCTCCAGATACACGCCATCCCGTTCAAAGGAGGTCACTGCTTTGTGCTTGACGTTCCAGCCGCCCCGGTCGATGACCGTGCGAATCCCGCCCTTGACCGGCATCAGCACCGGCTCAAGTTGCGTCTCTCCCAGATGCCCGATCAGGTTGCACCACAGCGTCACGATTTCCTCCTGTGGCGCGGAACTGGTCAGAGTGAAGCGATTGTTCAGGATGGTGGTGTCCGCCTCCAGCGTCACCCTCTTCCTGGCGGTCAGAAGTTTCCCGCCGAAAAACGGCTGCTCCATTTCCAGCCAGACCATAGCACCGTCTTTTCCGCAGTCAGTGACCTCCATCGGCAGATTGTGAAACTGCTCCGCGCCCCAAAGCAACTCCCTCG
>JAFRLP010000238.1 GCA_017431185.1 Victivallales bacterium
ATCCGCCTGGATTTTACGGCCAGCCAAGGAGGCGAAGATGAGGCTTCGGCCAGGGGGCATTGTGCCCAAACGCCAGCTCGCCCTGCTGCATAAGCCAATATCAGTCAGTGAGGCATTACAAAAGTCATTCGTGAAATGTGATTTTTTCATTCAAAGTAGATTGAAAAACGTGAAAGAAGGTGTATCTTTTCATCGTGTTGCCAAAATGATGCAGGAGATTGACTATGGAAAGACAGGCAATGTACAGGCTTGTGGCCTGGAAGAACGAGTCGGAGAGGCGGCCTCTGCTCCTCCGCGGGGCGAGGCAGGTGGGAAAGACCTGGCTGATGAAGGAGTTCGGCTCACGGGAGTATGAGCGGACGGCATACGTGAGATTCGACCACGCCAGCCCGCTCCGCGACGTGTTCGCGTCCGAGACCAACGTGGCGAATCTTCTTCAGGCAGTCCAGCTTCACGCGGGGTTCAGGATAGAGCCTGGAAAAACGCTTCTGGTGTTCGACGAGATCCAGGAGTGCCCTGGCGCTCTTGCTTCGCTGAAGTTCTTCTGCGAGGAGGCCCCCGGCATCGACATAGTCGCGGCGGGGTCGCAGCTCGGGCTGTCCGACCACGTGGGGACGGGTTTCCCTGTCGGGAAGGTGGACACGCAGTTCCTGCATCCGCTTTCGTTCAGGGAATTCCTTGCCGCGACGGGGAAGGCGCAGTACGCCGAGCTGGTCGGCAGCCGTGACTGGCGGATGATGTCCTCCTTCCACGACGAGCTTGTCAGGCTTCTGAAGCTCTATTTCATCGTCGGGGGAATGCCGCGCGTCGTCGAGGACTATGCCTTGCACGGCGACTTCGCCCGTATGCGCCGCATCCAGAACTCCCTCCTGCTTGACTACAGGAGCGACTTTGGCAAGCACACCCCTCCCGTCCAGACCCGCAGGATCGAGGCCGTGTGGGACTCGATGCCAGGGCAGCTTTCCCGCGAGAACAAGAAGTTCGTGTTCAGCGACGTCCAGCAGGGAACGAGGGCACGGGAGCTTGAGTTCTCGATGCTCTGGCTCACCGAGGCGGGCCTGATGCGACAGGAGCACCGCGTCTCGAAGCCCGACCTGCCGCTGGAGGCGTATCGTGACGGCGCGTTCAAGGGCTTCATGCTCGACGTCGGGCTGCTTGCCGCCAAGGCGCGCCTTCAGCCGCGGACCGTCCTGGATGGCTCCAGGATATTCGAGGAGTTCAAGGGGGCGTTGACCGAGCAGTTCGTCCAGCAGGAGTTCGTCGCGGAACTGGGCGAGGAGCCGCACTACTGGGCGTCCGCCCGCGGCGGCGCAGAGGTCGATTTCCTGCTGCAAGGCAGCGGCGACGTCATCCCCGTCGAGGCGAAGGCGTCGGTGAACCTCCAGTCAAAGAGCCTGAAGTTCTACTGCGGGAAATTCCGCCCGCCTGCGGCGGTTCGGACATCCCTTGCCAGGCATCACAGGCAGTCGGTGGCCTACTCCGTGAAACAGGAGACACCCCCCGGCCAGTATGAACTCATAGACATCCCTCTGTATGCCCTTAGCCAGCTGATGGCGGAGATTGGGGACGTCGGACGCTGAATGCCCAGGCGTTTGATAGCTGGAGGATATTGGAGAGAAAAATGGAGAGCCGGATTTTTGACACTGATGATTGGGTACGAAGTGGACGCGGCAGTCACCTATTGCAGTTTTTCGCAACTGATGATGAGTTGCAAAACTGGTTTCTTACAGTCTTGCCCGAAGCCTGCGGGCCATATACCCTTGTAGGAGCGGATTCTGTACAAAATGACCAGAATCATTACACCCAGTGCTTTTTTGAATTTCCAATTCATAAATTCAAAGAAGCCATGTATGAAAAAGAATCCATACGATGGCAATATTGGATTCGTTCAGAATCAATTACCCCGACATTGGATGTCACTCGCAGTCATTTCATCACAAAGCAACTGTCTTTTATGGGGCTTGTTGGAATACACCACGGATCATACAGCAATAGAGGATTCAATGATGGATGGCAGGAATCAACCATCGGCATTGTCACACAAATTGAAAACATAAAGAATGGTCAGCAAATGATAAATGATAAATACCTGGGGATTTACACAACATTGGTAAAGGAGATAAAGAAACATCTCTGTTATTCGTCCTTTTATAGATTCAAAGATGGCTCTGAAGTGGAGAATACAAAATTTGGCTTGATGACCCAAGGAGTTGTGGAGCAATATATGCAGGGTGCTAGTTTTGTAAACCGACCAGGAAGAAGTATAAAAAGCGTCAACTCTCATAAATGACTTACGAACACATCTTCAG
>JAFRLP010000025.1 GCA_017431185.1 Victivallales bacterium
CTTGAGATAAGGGGCGCGTGAGATCGCCGTCCAACTGTAGTCGTGGTAGTCGGCAGACTGCTCCATCTGCTGGAACTCCACCGCCTGCGCATTTCGGATCATCTTCTCCTCGTGTTCGCGCTCACGGTCATATGCCTTACATTTTGCCATAAAATTGCTGTGAGACCATTCAGGATGAGCCTCCTCCCACTGGCAAATATCCCCCAGATGCTTTTTCTCCAATTCCTCGCGGACGATTTTTTCCACGGGATTCACGCGACCATACTTTGCCGCAAAGTAAATCAGATGCTCGCCCCTGGGGGACAAGTCGCATCGTAGCGGATAGATACGACCGCGCAGCCACTGCCCCAATGTGAAGGTGTCGTTGCTGCGGTCCCAGCCGATGAGCGCGACCTTGTCGGACGGCCCGCGCCTAAAGACAACTGCATTCGGCCCCCGCCGCGCCAGAATGGCGTGCAGGCGAGCGGGAGGCATTGCATTCTGTGTTTTCGTGTCAATCATCATTGCTCACTATTTCATTCACCCCCTGCGCGGGCGCGTCCCAGAAGAAGATTTTGCGGAGGAGGGGCTTCATGGTGTTGTGTTAACCTTATGTTGGCAGGTATGTGCGTTGTCGTTTTTGTCACTCATCTAATATAACCTCCAATGGCACATTTCAACCACGAGGGACGGAATTGAGGAGGAGGGTGAGTTTTTAATGCAGAATAATGAGGTCGGACGGGATAATCTCTTGTTCTTTGCGTTGAGAAAAGAGTTTGACGGATTATCTTATTTGTGTTAGACTTTAGCCATTTGCTCTGAAGGTGAGGAGATGTCGGAGGATTCTACCAATGAATTGGCCATTCAAAAATAAACTGGCAGTTGGAAAGATGACACTGTCTGTGAAAGGAGTTATGATGTCAAAGTATATTTCAGTGATGGTATTATGCATTCTGGCATTGTTTTTGAGTTCCTGCATTCCAAATTATTTAACCTATAGAAAATCTGGCATCTATGCAGAGTGTCGTCTTTCAAGTAGCCAGGGGTGTACTTCAGTAGAAACACTTTCCGAAAACTGTGTTTTTACATATTTGTGGATAAATTATGAGGGAAAAGCCGAGCAGAACCCAGAATTGTCTTATGTTAATCTTTTGCTAGGAGGAGAAAGTTTAAACCTGGCAACCGTGAAATATGAGGATGTCGAGGGGATAACTCCAGGCAGGCCATGTATAAAACGGGTTAAGAAAAATGACTTTGATAAAGACAATCCTTTTTACCAAGTGACCTTCCAGTTCATCGAAGATGGTGTGAAAGAGGAAAGGCTAGTCCTTATTCATTTTCAATTCGACAAGGATAAGAACATAAAGTGGTTTCACTGTATTTGCTCAACCAACCAGAAGACAGGATGTGTGGCGTTTGAAAACACAGTGAACAAAGCGGTGTTTGAACCACCGTTTAAGGTGGATGAATTGAAGACCTTGTTTGGCGCAGATGCCCATATTTCCAAATCATACAGCCTGAAGTAGGCTTGACGCGCATTTCAACCGCGTGGCACGGAATTGGCGAGGGGGAGAAGAACGATTAGCGTATCGGAATGATGCCCCTGATGTCGTCCGTTCGCCTTATATCAGAGCCTTCTCCCTTTACGCCTAGACCACCGTCGTCGATGCCGTCTGGTCCTACGCTCCAGATCTGGACGGCCTGGAGCGTACGTTTCTGCGACACGAACAACGAGGAACCTACATGGAGCGACTCATTGTGTTCCCCGTTTTTCTTCTCTTTTTGCTTCTCTTGATAGATTTCCTTAGCCACCTCCTCCTGACAGATTTTCTGAACCACCTCGCACGTGCCCTTCCTGTACTTGAGCGGCTGCCCTGAAAACGGGTCCTGCGGCAGGTCATCAAGAGTGTCGGGGTACTCGCCCGTGCGCCGTTTTTGAAGTTCCGCCTGAATCAGCCCACGTAGGATGTGGCTGGAAGCGATGAGGCTCTGCTTTCTCACAGATATTCTATTGGAACCACGCAACATCATATCGACAAGGGAGTAGCCTGTCCTTGAACTTGGCAACTCTGAAAAGTGGTGGACGCGCAGCGTTTTCGCCATCCCCTTGATCTCATTGGCAGCCAGCCACCACCCTTGCGGAAAATAGAAACGCAGGGAACAGAAGTGCGGACCTGCGAAGTAAGGGGGGTTGTCGTCCCCCGCATAGTGTGCAAGCCAATGGAAGATGTTGAGATTGATGACGCTCTCGCCAAAGAGGAAATGCTCCTCCAGCAGGTCTGCCTGGTGCTCCACCTCGGCAAGTCTTGCCGCCTGCGCCGTCAGCCACTCGTCGGGCGCTAGTCCAGAGGCGAGGATTTTCTCCATCGCCTTCAAACGGAAGTCCTCCACGCGGATTCCCCCAAGGAACGAGATATGGATGTGGTCTTTCCAAAGGTATTCACGGTAGGCATCCATTCGTTCCAGGGAGGCGGACGCCACGTCAAACTCGCCATCCTCCAAGGCGTAAACGATGCGCAGCAATCCCTGTCGGGCAAGATCCCGAACCTTCGAGATGTCCGGGGTTAACATCGCATAGAGTAATTGCTCGTCCGCGTAATTACGCTTCGGCGGTGGAATGGGACCCGTGAGCATCTGCTCCAGTTTCAGACGTCCAGGATTAGCCAGAAAGTGCTTCTTGATGCTGGCGTGGATGGATTCGGGTAAAACCGCGTCAGTAGCGTTAGTATGATAAAACAACTCGTCTTCCAGTCCGTCCTGTGAATCGTAATATTCCTTTAGGGTTGCCTCTATCTGTTCCCAGAACGCAGGATTGGCGGGACGTCCCTCATAGAATTGGCGCTCCAGTTCCGCAGAAGTCAGCGGATGCCCGAAATGCGTCTCTAACTTCTTGGTGGCGCGATGGTAAGATGCAGTCTCCCAGAGGGCAAGGGACAGAAAGAGGACATAACTTCCAGCCGCGATTCCCCAAACGCACCATATCTTGCGGCTGAACAACTTACGGAGAGGAATCTTCGCGTAGTCCGCCAGCAGACTGGCGAAGAGAAGGTATCCCGCAACCAGCAGGAGGATTCCAAGCAACACGAAGCAAAAACTGCCGACCGCAGTCGAAATACGGAAACCCAGGTAGATTTCCTCTTCGAAAAGACTGCCGCACATTATCCGGGATGTGGTAATCAGTCCGTGCATCGCGCCGCTGTGGAACGCGAAGACGAATGTAGTCCAGAACACGTGCAAAGCGCCTACCCACGCAATCGCTCCAGCAAGGTTTTTCCACGACACGGCGAAAAATTGGAAGTTCCAAAGGAGGCATCCCAGGACAAGCGCGCCGCACATTACCAACACCCAATGCATATCTTCCTGGAAGTAAACACCCTCCCCGTACACCAGCGATCGCGCGAAAAGCCCCAGAGGAATCCATATTCGTTTCCGGGGGAACGTCGGTTTCCAGCGGAGCAGAATCTGCATCCGTAGTTCCAGGACCAGAACATATCCCAAGATGCCAGATGCGACAATCATCAGAAACGCTCTCACGGAGGACTTGAAGAGCAAGGCATAATTGAAGACCACTATGCCGCACCAGACCGAGAACGCAAACCATACGGCGACCGGCAGCAGCGTCAGCCCGAAGAACGCGCCCTGCACGGGGTCGTCCCAGAAGAAGATTTTGCGGAGGAGGGGCTTCATAGGGCTTTGGGTGACTTTCAACAATTTCTCTTTACCAAAGTGAATTGCCATTGGTTTGCGCCAATACTCTGTTACTCAGTATTTCAAAAGCATTGTTCCACAACGACAATCTCGCCATTGGTCTCGTCCCTGAAACGCCAGCGATAGATACCACCAGAGTTCTTTCCCTTGCCCAAATAAGTCATTGGCTTTCCGTCTTTGCCAAGCGGCCATTCGGATGACTGAATCCAGCACGGATAGCCCTTTTCGCTGCGGAACTCCTCCTTGATTTTGGCTTTCACAGCCGTCTTTCGTTCTGACTTCTTCATTGTCTCAGGAAACAAGGGAAGGATATGTTCCTGAATATACATCTCCGCTTCACCGCCGACAAGATATTTTGGAATGACATCCAATGCAAATCCGTATGCCTCCCTGTATTTGTTCGTTGGCTTGATATCTTTGTCAACCTGCCAATACAGGACAAGCACCTGATTGAAAAATGCGCTTGCTCCTGCGGCGGTTCGAACATTGTGGGTAATCATCCTGCACTCGTATGTCAGCATTTGCCTGACGGATTCATATTGAGGCGGCAGCCCGTATTCCAGGCCTGGGTCAGTTTCAGGTGCGAGAAGATAGGGAATGCCTTCAGTGCCCATGAAAACGCTACCGTCATCCATCTGAAAAGGATAGGGCTCAATCTTTCCGCCTGAAGCCTTGATGTCATCGACGATTTTCTGTAGGAACACTTCAAGTTCCTTCTCCACGTCGAATAATCGGCGATACTCGGCAATGTCCAGCCTGCCACTGAGAAAATCCGCCGTAATATGCTTTGCATCCATGTCTATTATTCCTTTGTTTCAATCAGGCTACTAATCTGTTTGTGAGACTTATCCGTCCGTTTTCGTCACTCATCTAATATATCCTCCATCAACGCATTTCAACCGCGTTGCAAGGAATTGACGAGGAGGAGTAGAATCTTTATGTTAAAAAAGACTCTCGTGGCAACATTTGCTTCCAACTATTTTCGTTTCCAAATCATATGCTTTGCCTCAATGACGATACCATTCATGTATTGGAGCATGATGCAATCGTCTTTGCTGCCAAACCAAACCATCTTGGGATGAAAGTCCATGAACCAAATATCACTACTATCCAACAATTTCATTTCGCCAGGTGTCAGTTGAGAAGAGGTGAAGTAATAACAGGAATAAGCACCATTTTCTTCTTTGCAAATCACCTGGGTTTCACCACTCTTGTTTTTGGGTGAAGCACGAAGCGTAATATCAATCACCTCTTCCTTGCTTTTCCCGATTAGGGCACTGCTGTCAAGCCTATCCGCACTGACAATATTTACTGTGGATTTGCAAGAGGCGGTAAGCAACCCAACGAGCAACATAGCTAGAAGAAGAAAGATGCGCATAGAACAATTCCTTTTTCACCCATTCGCACCTTGTTTCTTTCATTTCTGGCGTTTTCGTATGGGACGTTTTTTCGACTCTTCCAGTTTCTTGACAATATAGCCTATGACATAATCAGGCACTGTCTGAAATACGATATCCTGATTGTCGACCAATTCATCCAAGGCCTTTTCAACGACAGACCAGGCGGGATTCGTTTTGTATTCATCGTATGGGGTCTTTGTCATATCCAATCATCCTTCACATTCGCATCGTCTGTCAGCATCTGATTACAAGTTTCATCCATCCGAAACGGCTCTCATTCCGTTCTCGTCAATCATCTAATCTATCTCGTCCATCGCGCATTTCAACCGCGTGGCACGGAATTGAGGAGGTCTGGGAGTTTTTTCGTCGAACAGGCCGTCGGGCAGCGATGCTCGGCGGCTCTTTTTTGCCCGAAAAGCAGATTTGTAAAAGGTTGCTTTTCGCATCTCATATCTCGTATTTGAGGTTTGTAATCTTCTCCACCCTCACCTCAAAATCATCGGCTGTTCTTCTGCGGAGAAGATTTTTATCGCCTTTCTCTTGATATCCATGCAACGCTATTCAAGAAAAAGTGGAGAATGGCGGGATTTGAGGTGGAATAATGCCGATTTAGGGGAAAAGTCGGCGGTCTTTTCAAACGGAGAAAAACGGCGGAAAAACGTCTGGAGAAGCGCTTGAAACGGCCTTTTCTCCCTTCTCCGCAGTGGTAATCTTGCCAAACGGAGAATCCGCGCAAGTACCGTGGTTCGAGGAGGATAGCAGAAACAAAACAGCCCGCCAATGGGTAAGCCATTGGCGGGCTATGGGAAATGTAATGGTCGGGGTTGAAAGAATTGCGTGAAACAATGCTTCGCGACCGAATTTGAGGTGGAAAAATCATTCTCTAATGGCCTCCTGACAGGAAAACGCCATCGCCAGACCTTTATGGCGTTTCGGGCAATATGACGTTATTATGGACAGCGCGGAGAATGACCCACGCCTCGCTTCTGTGTTCAAAACAGGCGGGATATGCGTCTTCCATAAAGGTCTCGCTGCGGGGTTGCCAATGGATGCCCCCGCCCCTTTGGTGAATCTCCATTTGGCGGGAACTGCCTCTATGGCGGTATAACAAAAATCCCTCATGCCGCCCTCCGAACCCTGTGGTAGTACTTGAGCAGACCTCCCAGACGCTCTGTGCAGACGATCTCGCCGTCGGCGTCCTGCGGTCGCGGCCTTATCATTCTCCCGCCAAGTCCCGCGTGGGGGCGCTCGTGGTTGTAGTACTCCAGATACTCCCTGATGACGTACCTCAGCTGCTCCTCGCTGGTCAGGATGAGGTGGTTGAGGCACTCGCGCTTGAAGCTTCCGATGAAGGACTCCATGTAGCCGTTGTACTCGGGCGTCTTCGGCGGGATGAGCTTGGTTTTGCAACCGACCGACTCGAGGATGTCCGTGAACTTGCCAGTGAAGAGCGGGTCGCGGTCGTGGATGAGGTAGGTCATGTCCTTCAGCCGTCCGTCCCAAAGGTCGCACTGGTTGCGGGCGATCTGCGCCATCCAGTCGCCGTCGGGGTTGCAGCGGATGCCGCCGCACCAGACGTCGCGTGTGGTGATGTCCTCGAAGAAGAGGATGTGCTCCCGCTGGAGACCGTTCTCCGTCAGCAGCTCGTAGGTGGCGAAGTCGCAGGCGGCAAGGACGTTCTCGTGCGCCTTATAAAACAAAAAATGCAAGATTACAGAGAAAACGGTGTTATGCATTGCAAGATAAAGAGAAGCCCTTTTTTGATATTGGTTCAACAATTGAGTCGATTTTTCCCCTGTCATAAGGGATTTTATTCTCGTTAAAAAATAATAAGATTCTAGATTTGACTGTTTTATCTTTCTTCTTAATTGGCTCGGTTTTTATCCTGTAAAGAAGGATTTTTTCAGTATATTTTGAAAAGGATAATTCTGTATCTAATGTGACAATCAAAAATATTATAATATTATATAAACCTACAACTCCTCGTAATGATAAATTGAATTTTTCATTTACTAAGGGAAGCGGAAGGAAAACAGGGGCTTCATCCATGATAGTTTCAATTTGAGCAACAATAGCTTTATATTTTTCATAATCCTTTTTTAATTGTTCAGTTACTTTTCCATTGCAATGAATAAAGGAATTACGAGCTTCTTTGAAACATCGATAACAAACCATTAGATATTTTAATGAGTTTAATGCGTATTTTTTGTTCTTTTTAGCAACATCATATACAACATTTCCAATAAGAATATCATTATCAGATATATTATCTTTCCATGTTTTTACAAATTCTTGAATAACAAATTGTTGAATGTTTGATTTGTCTCGTTCATAAAATTGCAGTGCATCTTTTTCTCTTTTATTCCACCCCAATATCTTTCCGACATCATCTATCCATCCTTCGTAAATGCTAAATGCGTATGCTAATAATATTTGAGCAAAGAGATTTTCTTGTATTTGCCAATCATTGGAGCATAGGCGTAACAAGTTTTCTCCATGCACTTTTTTGGTTACAAAAACTTTTCTTAAATCTTCTGGAGTAACTTTCTCATTGGCCGATTCTTTAACATCAATATACCCCTTTACTTGCCACCGGAGATTCCATAAAGCCGTATATGCTGGCCAAATAAAATCAAAAATAGAGGTTATCTGTTGCAATGCGTGCAGGGTTGATGGACAAAATGCGGTGTTTTTCATGTTCTTCTTTTCCTTTCTATTATGTTTTCTTATGGGGCACCAAATGAACTTTTGTTTATGATGTGAACAGCGGATGTTGTTATTATCCTTTCTTTCGTGATTGCGACTTGCTTTTCTCCAAAGCGATGGCAAACAATTGTCCGCGTCCACAAGGACTGCGGCAACCGATTCAACCAGGAGCAACTATGTCCAATCGTGAAACTCATCATTCCGATCCCTACAAAAACTTTCGCAAGCTTCCGCTGAACATCCAGATGGCCGTCTGCCTTGTCGCCTCCGTCCTGCGGAGGATGATGGCCAAGCAGGAACAGTTTGAGGCGCAAGACCAGGGGAAAGCCGTTAAGCAGGAGCAGGCCAATTTGTAAGCACTAATGCGCACTCAGCCTTTCAGTTCCTTCCCGCAGGAGAAGGCCTTGGCGACTGTCTCGCCCATCAGGCGATAGACGTGCTGGCACGGGTCGAAGCAGATTGGCCTCATCTTCGCGGCATCGGGCTTGCCGTCAGTCAGGGCGGATTCCTCGACGGCGCAGTTGACGATGCGCCCCACCACATTGCAGTTCTCCTCGTTCATCGAGACCAGCTCGCATTCGAGGACGAGCGGAAGCTCCGCCATCACGGGTGCATCGACGAACTCGCTCTTCACTGCGGTGAAGCCGCTCTTTGCCACCTTGTCAGGCGTGTCGTTCCCGCTGACGATGCCGAGGTAATCGCAGGAGGCCACGGTGTCGGCGGTGCCGGAGGCGACCGTGAACGCCTTTCGCTCGGCGATGTTCGCCCAGGTCTTGTGGGATGTGTCGATGCAGATGGTGATCTGGTCCTCCAGGGTGACTCCACCCCAGGCTGCATTCATCATGTTCGGCGTCCCGTCCTCGTTGTACGTGCCAATCATCAGCACGGGCATCGGGAACATCCAGTTCTTCACTCCAAAGTTCTTCTTCATGACATTATGCTCCTTGTTTCGATTAGGCCATCAGTTCCGCAGGTTGGGGGCTGTAGGGGTTGGGTTAGGCATGACGCTCATTCTTGCAGTAATACCCGCCAGTCTTTGGAGCTCCACGGAACTCGATTTTTCCCTGCGCCTTCAAGTCTGCAACCGCGCGTTCTACAGTGGCGCGACTTTTGCCAATCTTGGCAACAATGGCTGGCTTCCTGATTCCTGGATTCTCCAGAATGGTGACATACACCGCATTTACTGCCGCTTTTACTACCTCATTTACTACCTCATTTACTACCTCATTTACTACCTCATTCTTCCGTTTTTGGGAGGATAAATCTGGATTTACTACCTCATCTCCTGCCTTTGCCGCACGATAGACGTTCATCTTGACGGCGAAACCGGCATCCTCCAATGAGATGTCGCGAAGTCCATAGTCGGCGAAGACCTTGTTGACGCGGCGCAGGCCGCTTCCCCATTCCTCGATAAAGCGCATGTAGTTGAGGGCCTTGGCCAGTACGTCATTGCGGATTTTGGAGTAGCCCGCCAGCGCACGCGCCGCCGTCTGTCCGCGCGGAAGTCCGCCGGGAGAGGTGATTTCAATGCGGGAGTCGTAGATGGCGATGAAAACGGGGGCGTCGTGCTGGAGATATAGGCGGTGAGCGAAGGCGTTGATGACCAGCTCGCGCATCTCGTCGGGCGGAAGCTCATAGCGGTCGTGGCGATACGCGCCCTGGAAATAGCATCCCATGTTGATTTTGGCAAGGATGTAGTCGAGACCGACGTCTATCAGTTCAGGCACGGAGCCGGTGAAATCGCGCCGGTCGAGGAAAACGTCCTTGTCGTCGCCCTTGAAGAGCCCGCATTTGAGGCGGATGGAGAATGCGGGGTCTCCCGTGAGAAGCGCGTAGGCGTTGGAGGCAACCCATCTGTCGCGCACCTTGGAGATGACGCCCCACGCCTCCAGCTGCTCCGGCGTGATGCGCTTGACAAGCCGCCGTTCCGCCTCGCTGTCGCAGTTCTTCCGGGCTGTGCGGTACATCATCGAGCAGAGCGCCTTGATGCGCTTGTCGTCGATTTTCGCCTTGGGACATGGCTCTGCATCGAAACTGCGCCCGTCGCTCAGGAGCGCAAGTTCTCGGCGCGTCGCATCATCGGCGCGCTGCGTGGTCGCCCTGACGCGGATATAGACGCCGTCCTTCTCCCCCTCGGACTTGATGAAGTAGGGGCATCGCGAGCCGGGAAACACATCCACGACGATTACGGCCTTGCCGTCAATGTTCTCGATTCCCGCGCCGATGGGGATGCGGGGAGAACAGGCGTCCAAGATGGAATTGGTGATGCCGTCCAGCTCCAGATACACCTTGTCGTTGGCGATGCCCTGGACTGTACGGTCATTGGCCACGCCGAAGAGAAGCCGTCCGCCCCTCCCGTTGGCGAAAGCCACGACTGTCTTCAGGTACTTGATGCGCTCCTCGTTAGGAATCAGCTTGAACTCAAGGTCGTAGGGTTCGCCTCGTGCGATGTCTTCAAGTAGGCTCATTGTTAATTCTCCTGATAATGTGACTGGTGTGAACGCATCAAACTAATTAAGTACTAGATGCTGTCAAACCATTGATGGATTTTGGCTGCCATTAGCTTTCGTCTTGCTTCAAGGAAGCGGTCATAATCCGAACAATCCATTCCCGCAAAGTTTGCTGGGATGCAATTAACCTTTAAGTTGGCAGTCAGTGCCTCAACAGTTGTCAGGTCGGTATAGTCTGATTGCGCTCCTGTCCGCAACGCACCGATGATTTCCTGCATATAGACAGCAGGAGATTTCTTCCCAATGGCAATGTTGACTGATTTGTTCAACAATGCATAGTTTGCCACCTGATTGTAGCGGTTCTTGTCATCTATACCCGCTTTTTTGAGGTATTCCTTTGGGAACAAGTGGTGGATATCTCCTGAATCAAGCAAATCGCGCACCTTGCCTCCAGAAGAAAGAAAAGCATCATCGCTGAATTTGCATTGTGCTGCAAGGAAACAGAGGAACAATGGAGCTGCATTTGAAGAACTCTGTAATTGTTGGGGAACGGTGACCTCCCAGAATGTGTCGGATATGTTGGAGAGAGTCTCTTCAAGATACACTAGGAATCCTTTTTCTTTGATATATCGCAAGTCCTTGTCCATTGCCGTTTCTGGGGACCCCGTATAACGCCCTGTCATTGTGGACATGGCAAACCATTTGGCAACATAGTGGTGGATTTTGGTCTTCTCTATGGAATTGTCATTACGCAAACGCAGAAATAGCGAATAGGCAAAGTCTATTGCCATGCGACTACGTATCATATCC
>JAFRLP010000239.1 GCA_017431185.1 Victivallales bacterium
GGCAGACTGCATATCCGGAGGTCGCCTTTTCGTTCACCAGCATAGCCCGTGCGCGGGTCAGAGTCCCCTCCTGGCATTCCGTGAAATGGAGGTAGAGTTTCCGGCTCACGACGACCTCCAGCACGGCGTCTCCGAGGAATTCCAGCCGTTCGTTCCAGGGGACTGGCGGGTTCTGTTCCGACGCGTACGAAGAGTGCGTCAGAGCCGTCAGCAGCAGCGCCTGGTCATGAAAAACATGGCCGATTTTTTGCTGCACAGCCTGCAGCACTTCCGGCATTTCACTCGGTTTCGGGTTGAAATTTCGCATTATCAGACTATCTTAGAGCGTTTTCCAAAATTCAAGACGGGCGGACGCATGACCAGGTGCGTGGATGCCTTCCGCCGGTACTGTCCCAGCATCAAGAAATTCCGCGCACGACCAAGGAGATTCCCCCAATGCCATACGATGTTTCCGATCTGCACAAGGGCGTAAAAGTCCAGCTTGACGGCGAACCCTATCTGATTACCGAGTATGATTTCATGAAGCCCGGCAAAGGGCAGGCCATCTACCGTTGCAAGATGCGCAACATGATCACCGGCTCCACCACGGAAAAGGCCTACCGCCCCGGCGACAAGATCGACCAGCCCGACCTCTCCGAGCGCACCATCCACTTCTCCTACGACGAAGGCGACGGATTCTACGTCTTCATCGACCCCTCCACCAATGACGAGATCCGCATTGACGAGGCGACCCTGGGGCGCAATGTCTATTTCCTGGAGGACGACATGGAATGCTCCGTGCTCCTCTTCAACAACCGCCCCATCGAAGTCACCCTGCCGGTCTTCGTGGAGAAGGTCATCACCGAGACCGAGCCCGGCGAGAAGGGCAACACCGCGACCAACACCCTCAAGCCCGCCAAGATCGAGAATGGCTACGAAATCCATGTCCCGCTCTTCGTGAACCAGGGCGACACGGTGAAGATTGACACCCGCACCGGAGAGTACTCCGAGCGCGTGAAGAAGGCCAGCATCTAACCGCAGAGGCTAGAGGGCAGAGGTGAAAGGTGTGGCGTCGCGCCCCATGAGACCTCGAGCCATGGTGTGCCCAAGACGAGGCTTCCGCCATTCGCCTTGGGCGCTTTTGTTTTCGGCACCCGCCGTACTTTAACACTTCGCCCCGCAACTGCAGGGCATAAAGCGCAGTCCTCCCGTGTCTTTCGCCGCATTGACAGGAGGGCATGAACACTCCATGAATTCTCCCACTTTCCAGCGTGTCCGGACACTTTTCGGCGTTTTCTGCTATCTCTCGGCGGTGACGCTGGGAGGCGGGCTGGCAATGCTCCCCTTGATGCAGCAGGAGTTCGTGGAAAAGCGCGGCTGGATGACGAAGGACGAAATGGTGGACACCGTCGCCGCAATGCAGTCGATGCCCGGCATCATCGCCATGAACATGGGCGTGCTGATCGGCTACCGCTGCGCCGGAATCCCCGGAGCGCTGGCGGCGCTGCTCGGCGCTCTCCTGCCGCCCTTCATCGCGATAGTCCTGCTGGCGGCCATCGTCGCGCGGCTGCGTCAATACGCCATTGTTCAGCACGTTTTCCTTGGCATACGGGCGGCCGTCGCCGCAATGATTCTGCTGGCGGTGGTCTCGCTGGGCAGGCAGATTCTCAAGGGAGATTGTTTCCGCCGCGTTTTCTCCTGGTGCGTCACCATCGCCAGCTTCGTCGCGCTGGTCTTCTTCGGGGCGGACGCCATCTGGGTCATTGTCGCGGGAGCCATCCTGGGGCTGGCCTGCTTTGGCAAATCGACTAGCCAGACTGGCCAAGAAAAGTAAATTGAAAAGCCAATGGGCATTTTCCAGCTTTATCTTCTCTTTGCCAAAATCGGCTTCTTCACCTTCGGGGGCGGCTTCGCGATGATCCCGTTCTTCCAAAGCGAGCTGGTGGAGAACCACCAGTTGCTCTCCGCCGCCGAATTCGCGGATATCGTCGCCCTGGCTCAGATGACCCCCGGACCAGTCGGCCTCAATGCCGCCACCTACCTGGGGCAGCAGCAGGCCGGGATACTGGGGGCGCTCGCCGCCACGCTGGGCGTCTGCACGCCCTCCTTGACCATCGGTCTGGCGGTGGCGCTTTTCCTCAAGGCCTTCGGCAACAACCGCATCCTCACAGCGGCGCTCTGCGGAATCCGCCCGGCGACCCTGGGGCTCATCGCGGCGGCGGTCATCTTCTTCGCCGAGACCTCGGCCTTCGCCACTCCATTGGCCAACCTCTGGCACACGGGCGAGAGCTTCCGGCTCTGCTGGCAGGGGTCAGTCATCTTCCTTGCCTGCCTCTTTGTCCAATGGAAATGGAAGCCGAATCTCCTCCTTGTCCTGCTGGGTGCCGCCGTGACCGGTGCCGTCCTCTGCACATAGATTCACGCAATTTTTTGATTAGCAATGAAATACTATAACACCGTCAAGACCTTTCTAACCAAAGGCCTCTGGAATGTCGACGTCAAGAAGCTGCCTCGGTTGAAGCGCTTCGGGTATTCCTTCCTTCGTGTGCTGATCATCGCCATCCGTGGTTTCCAGGAGGACCACTGCACGCTTCAGGCCTCAGCGCTCACCTACATCACATTGGTGTCGCTGGTCCCCATTCTGGCCATCACCCTGGCTTTCTGCAAAGGAATCGGTTTGCAACGCAAATTGATAGAAACTATCGGCCTGGAAAGAAGCGTGCAGATTGTCCGTGACGACAATGGGAGAATCCGCCGAGAAATCTCCTACCGTGTCCTAGCGGCAGATCCGGAACAGGAGGATGGCCTGAAAACGGGCGCCGCCATGGACGCTCAGGGAAATGCAGAAACTCCGGACGCGCCAGTGATTGTCATCGCAGACCCGGGGGCTTCCGACGCAACCATTGTTGCCGCCATCGAAACGGAGTCCCCGGCGGCGGAGGGAATTGCCGCCACAGAGGAAGAGGCCTCGCGGGGGATCGACAATCCAGAGTTTCCGGGAAACGCCAGTCAGGAGCCTACTCCTGTTCCTTTTCACAGGCATCCACACTACGCCGCGCAACTGCCCGAAGCCATGCAGACCGCGCTGGTAAGCATCTTCACCTACGTGGATAAAACCAACTTCGCGGCGCTTGGGCTGATCGGCATCGCCGCGCTGCTTTTCTCCGTGCTTTCCGCCATCCGCAAGCTAGAGGACAACTTCAACGCCATCTGGTGCGTCAAGAAAGGCCGGAACCTCCTCCAGCAGTTCAGCCAGTACCTGATCGTGCTGCTGCTGTTCCCCATTGTCACGCTGTTGGCAATCTCCGCTTCGGCCTTTGCGCATTCCGGCGGTCTGGCGGAAATGCTTCATTCTTCCTCTCCCATTGTCATCATGCTTGGCCATTATGGCGGGAATCTGCTGATGTTCCTCTTTTTGCTGGGAGGATTTGTCTTCCTGTATTTCTTCATGCCGAACACCCGCGTGCGTTTGGCACCGGCATTCTTCGGAGGGCTTTTGGGTTCGCTGGCGTGGCTAGGCGTACTGTATGTCTATCTGCGCTGGCAGGTCGGGCTTGCCAAGTTCAACGCCATCTACGGCGGTTTTGCGGCACTGCCTTTTTTCCTGGCCTGGCTGTACACCAGCTGGATTGTTGTTCTGCTTGGAGCCGAGTTCAC
>JAFRLP010000240.1 GCA_017431185.1 Victivallales bacterium
CCAAGAAGCAAGGCGGGCAGGCGTTCCGCTGGAACTCCAAGGGCGATGGCTTCTTCAGCATCGAGCCTGCCGAGCGCGACGGGCGTGGCACAGATGTCATCCTGAAGCTGACGGACGACAACAAGGAGTTCCTGGACGAGTGGAAGATTCGCAAGACCGTGGAGCGCTTCAGCAACTACGTCGAGTTCCCCGTCACCATGGATATCCGCCGTGAGGAGACGGTGCGGGATGACCAGGGCAAGCCCGTCGAGGGCGCCGAACCCAAGGTCACCATCACCGAGGAGACCCTGAACTCCCAGAAGGCCATCTGGCAGAAGCCGAAAAGCGAGGTGAAGCCCGAGGAGTACAACGAGTTCTACCGCCACATCAGCCACGACTACGCCGAACCCCTGGAGACCATCCATTGGAGCGTGGAGGGGACGACGGAGTTCCGCGCCCTGCTGTTCATCCCCGCCAAACCCGCCTTTGACATGTTCATGCCAGAGTTGCGCGACAAGGGCGTGCAACTCTATGTCCGCCGTGTCTTCATCACCGACAAGTGCGAGGAAATCGTTCCCACCTACCTGCGCTTCCTCCGTGGTGTGGTGGATTCGGATGACTTGCCGCTGAACGTCTCGCGCGAAATCCTTCAGCAGAACCGCACCATCCGCCTCATCCAGAAGAATCTGGTCAAAAAGGTGCTGGACACGTTGGCCGACCTCAAGGAGAAGAACCTGGACAAGTACCTCAAGTTCTGGGAGGGCTTTGGGGCCACGCTCAAGGAAGGCGTCCACATGGACTTTGAGAATCGGGAGAAACTCCAGGACCTGATGCTCTTCGACAGCACCGCCACCGAGGAGGGCAAGAAGACCTCGCTGGCCGAGTATGTCTCCAGGATGCCGGAATCCCAGAAGGATATCTACTTCCTCCTGGCCGAAAACCGCGAGGCCGCCGCGAAATCCCCCGTGCTGGAGGCGTTCCGCTCCAAGGGCTACGAGGTGCTGTTCTGCACCGACCCCGTTGACGAATGGATCATGACCGACGTCACATCCTACAAGGAAAAGTCCTTCCGCTCCGTTGACAAGGGCGACGTCAGTCTGGACTCGGAGGATGAGAAGGAGGCCAAGGAGGCTGCCTTCAAGCAGGCCACGGAAGAGAACAAGGCCCTGCTCGACAATCTCAAGGAACTCCTCAAGGAAAAGGTCAAGGAGGTGCGCCTCTCCCGCCGTCTGACCGACAGCGCCTGCTGCCTGGTGGGGGACGAGTACGGCATGAGCGCCAACATGGAGCGCATCATGAAGGCGATGCATCAGGATGTCACCCCCGCCAAGAAAATCCTTGAACTCAATCCCGCCCATCCTCTTGTCGCGGTCATGCGCCAGCTCAATGACCGTGACCCCAAGGATGAACGGCTTGCCAAGTACGCCCGGATGCTCTACGGAGAGGCGCAGCTCATGGCCCAGCAACCCCTCGACGACCCGCTCGAATTCTCCCGCGTGGTCAGCGAATTGCTTGCGGCGGACGGGAAGTCCGCCCTGTGAGCCCAATTCTTGAAGCGAAGTGGCGACACTTCATCGGTGATTTCCAACCAGTCATTTGAATCTAACCCCAGGACACGCCAACATGAGAATCGTTACCATTAGCCGTGAGTTTGGAAGCGGAGGCCGTGAAATCGGCGCCCTGTTGGCCAAGGAACTGGGCGTGTCGTACTACGACCGTGAAATCATCGATGAGGTGGCCAGGCGCGCATCCAGCAGCGCCGATTATGTGGAGCAGGCGATTCGGAAGGGGGAATTGGTACACATACCCATTGCCTTCCACCACACTTTCGCCTTTGTCCCGTTTCAGCCCACCCCCACTGCGGAATTGCTGGCGGAACGCCATCGGGTTGTCCATGAACTCGGCTCCAAGGGGGATTGCGTCATCGTCGGGCGCAGCGCCGACAGCATTCTGGAGGAGTTTCATCCCCTGAATCTGTTTGTCTATGCGGATATGGAGTCCAAACTGCGCCGGTGCCGTGAACGCGCCAAACCCGAGGAGGATGTCAGCGACAAGGCCCTGTCGAAGAAAATCCGCGAAATCGACAAGATGCGCGCCTCCTACCACGATATGATTTCCTCAACGCGCTGGGGGGAGCGCAGTGGCTATCATCTCTGCATCAACACTTCAGGCCTGGAGATTCCTGCCTTGGTGAAGGCTCTGCTTCCGATTGTGCAACTCCATTTCCAGAGGAATCAGTGACGGCATGAAAAACCAGCGTGTCATAGCCTCCCTGCGCAACAATGACGACCTTGAGGCAGTCCTGAACTCCGAGGCGCGCACCGTTTTTCTGCTGAGCGCTGACGTGTGCCAGTTGGAGGAGCAGTGCGCCAGGCTCCGCGATGCGGGCCGCCAGGTGTTCCTTCATCTGGACTTGGTGGATGGACTCAAGGGGGATGAGAGCGGGATTCGCTTTGCCGCACGGCGGTTCCGTCTGACGGGCATCATCAGCACCCGTGCGACCTGCCTGAAGCAGGCCAAGGAGGAGGGCCTGCTGGCCATCCAGCGTGTGTTCATGCTGGACTCCTCGGCTTTGCGGACCGGCCAGATGCACGCTCAAAGCTGCAAGCCTGACTTTGTGGAGGTGCTGCCCGGCATCTCCGCCAAAATCATCAAACTGGCGGTCGCCAATTTCCAGGTGCCCATCATTGCAGGCGGATTGATTTCGGATTGGGAGGATGTGGAGAACGCTTTTGCGGCCGGCGCCTCCGCCGTATCGACTTCCCATCGGGATTTGTGGCGGCAGGTCAGGTCGGGCAGGGAGAAGGCCAAATGAGTCCGCGTCTCCGCAATCCGCGAATCATCATCTACCCAGTTGCGCTGGTCCTGGCGATTTGTCTGATGAAGTGGCACGAGAGACTCCTGGCCAGAAAACAGGGGCAGTCGGCGCAACCGTCGGCGCCAGTGGTGAGAATGACCGGCGTCGCCACCCCTGCGGAACTGGCGCCGGAGTCGCAGCCTTCCGTCAAACTGTTTTTGTTCGGAGAGATTCCACAGGCGAGGGCGGAGACGCTGAAACGGGAACTGGCGGATGAATGTGCCGTCCTCTCCATCCGTAATCTGGATGACTCCATGCGCGAGTATTTCCGCCTGTCGCGGGTGCCCGCCGTCATCCTGTTCGACGCAGATAACCGTGAGATTCTTCGCCTGGAGCAATGGGGGTGGGAAGAGCTTCCCGCACAGGTGCGCTCTCATCTTCCGGTTCAGCCCGTGCAACGCTGAGGAAATGCCTCAGTGTGCCTAGTGTCCCGTCCGATTAATTCGTGAGGATAGTCCGCAGATGTCTTCGAGTTGTTTTCGTGCGAAGGCGACTGCGCATAGTTTCCCATGTAAAGAAGCCTTCATGCGAAAAGAGCCGGAAAGAGCGCGGAATATTCCATCGAATGAATCGGACGGGACACTAGTAGGCAGTAACATTTAAAAGTTACAGGCTACTAGGGTCAGGATTGCAGATAGACCGTGGCCTCCTGCTCCGTCAACCCGTACATCTTGGTCAAAATGTCCAAAATCTGACCATCGGACAGATTGGCAACTCTGGAAGACAAAATGAACGTCTGGATGCCATGAAGCCTTTCCGCGTCATGACCTTTCTGGAAACCATCCTGGAAACCATCCTGGAAGCCATCCTGGAAGCCATCCTGGAAGCCATCCTGGAAGCCATCCTGCTGTCCTGCCTTCCGCTCTTTGCTCAAAAGTTCCTTCAATGCCTTGCACATATCCACTGTCTCCTGTTCTTGTGGGAAGTCAATTGGCGTCCCCGTGATTTCCTCAATAACCCTGACGGTATCGGCGAGCACTCCCTTGAAATCGGGGTCATGCGCCACCAATGCCTTCAGGGCCTCTGAATCATCCTCGCATTTTAGATACTTTACCACAGTTCTGAGATTTTTCTCGCAACGAGGCAACATTTTTTCCGGAATGTCGCGCAATGACAGCAGTCGCATCTGAAAGTCGGGAATGTCGCTCTCCGCCAATGGGAAATTCGCGGGCACCATTTCCCTCAGGCTGCATGGTGCGTCCCACGGCTCCTTCCCCGTGTAGATGACGATGGTCAAAACCGGGTGCAGAACCTTGCCCTCCTTCATCATGGACAGCACCTTTCTCCGCCAGTCGTCATCCCATGGAAGTTTCCGGTGACGGTCCATGAACAGTTTCCGCTGGGTGTCATAGTTCATGATGTTCATGACGGCGACACGCAGTGGCATGAACGGATCGATTGTGGACTGGTTCTCAATGCCCAGAAACAGGTAGTTTCGCCTGCCATCGCTCTCCCAGGCGAGGATGCGGCACACATCCCGAATCCGTTCCAGCGATTTCTCCTTTCCTCCCAGCAAATCCCTGACCACTGCCAATTCGTCGGGATTGCCGTCGGTAAACCAGTCAGGCTGGAAATAGGCCTCATCCGAGGCCAGTTCATGGTTCAGAATCCCCGCCACCACCTCGTTGTGGCGAAACAGTTGCTTCAACGCCTTGTCTTCTTCGCCCATTAGGCACCTCCTTTTTTATGGATATAATTAAGATAGCCTCCAAAAATCGAATTGCAAATAAACTGATAGCGATTTCTTTATTTTTACGAAAATTGTAAACTATCCTCATATCGTTACTCAAAATAACTTTCAAGCGGTAGAAAAGAAATCGCTGCCCTTTCCCGTCCTTGCCACTCCACAGAAAAAAAGCCAGTCACAAATTGTAAACCCCGAAAGATGGGTTAGATTAACGGTGGCGCAACTCACGCCATTTCGCATTTTCTGTCACCAAAGGTATCTCCCATCCCCTCCCAGCGCATGCCATATTTCCTCAAGCGAATCCTCTATGTGATTCCCACGCTGCTGGGGGTGAACCTGCTGGTGTTCCTGCTGTTTTTCCTCGTCAACACACCTGACGACATGGCGCGCCAGGCGCTAGGGGAGAAATCCTCCTCGCCGGAACAACTGCTGCGCTGGAAGCAGGCACGCGGCTACGACCTCCCGCTGTTCTGGAACGCTGAGGCCAGCGGAACCGCCAAACTCAGCCAGACCATCTTCTGGCAGAAAAGCGTGCGGCTGCTGGCTGGAGATTTCGGGGTCTCCGACATGACCTTACGACCAATCGGGGACGAACTGGCCCAGCGCGTCTGGCCAAGCATCTGCCTCTGCCTGCCCATTTTCCTGGCCTCCTTGCTTTGCAACATCGCCCTGGCCCTGGTACTCGCGGCACGTCGCGGCACCGTACTGGACACGGCGGCGCAGCTCTCCTGCGTCACCGCCATGTCCATCTCCACGCTGGTCTATATCATCGCCGGCCAGTTCATCTTTGCCCGGCAGCTGCGGCTGGTCCCCGTGTCTGGATTCCTGCCAGGCTGGGACATGGTGCGCTTCCTCGCCCTGCCGGTCTTCATCGGCGTGATGGGCAACCTCGGCAGCGGCGTGCGCTTCTACCGCACCGTTTTCCTGGAGGAAATCAGCCGTGACTACGTGCGCACAGCCCGTGCCAAGGGCCTCTCCGAGACCCGCGTCCTGGTCGCCCATGTCCTGCGCAACGCGCTGATTCCCATCCTCACCAATGTCCCCGTGCAACTGCTCATGCTGGTGATGGGAAGCATGCTTCTGGAGAACTTCTTCAGCATCCCGGGCATGGGCGGCTACACCATCACCGCCATTTCGGCGCAGGACTTCTCCGTCGTCCGAGCCATGGTTTTCCTCGGCTCCGTCCTCTACATGGCGGGGCTTCTCATCACCGACCTCTGCTACGCACTGGCCGACCCGCGCCTCAGGCTAGCAGCCAGCAACATTTAAAAGTTACAGGCTGCAAGCGTAACACCAGCATGCCCCATTCACCAATGCCCACCATGCTCCAAAGCTGGCCAGCCCAGAACTGCATCACCATCCTGCTGGTGGCGGCTCTGACGTTTCTGGCCTGGCGGATGTCGCGCCGCGAATACTGGCGGCTGGCCGTCAGGGAACTGGGCGGCAGCCGCCGCGCGCTTGTCTGCGGGGCCATCCTCGGCCTGTACGCCTGCATCGCCATCCTCGACAGCATCGGCTGGCGCAATCCCGTGATGGATGCGGAGAGCGGACAGCCCCGACGGGACGCCAACGGGAAAATCGTTCTGGACAAGGGGGCCTCGGTGCTCGACCGCATCCTCAGGCCCCTGTCCAGCCGTCGCGAAAAAACCTACTCCGCGCCATTGGCCGCACATCTCCACACCACCTCCACGCAGCCCGACGCGCAAGGCCGCCCCCAGCGGATTCACGCGCCCTTGAACTATCCGCGGACACATTTGCTGGGCACCGACCTCATTGGACAGGACGTGCTTGTGCAGTGCCTCAAAAGCATCCGCACCGGCCTCATCATCGGCCTGCTCAACACCCTGCTGGCCATCCCCTTCGCCCTGCTCTTCGGGCTTTGCGCGGGCTACTATGGCGGCCT
This sequence comes from Victivallales bacterium, assembly GCA_017431185.1. Next base: position 6,427 of record JAFRLP010000240.1, read on the forward strand.
CATCGACGACGGCGTGCAGTACCTTTGCACGCTCCTGGCCTCCATCCCCTCCGTTCTTCTGGTCGCCGCCATCATGGTCATTGCGGGCCGCGGGCTCCCGCAGCTCTGCCTCGCCATGGGGCTGGCCTCCTGGACAGGCCTGTGCCGGCTGCTTCGCGGGGAGGCCCTGCGCCTGCGTGAATCCGATTTCGTGACCGCCGCCACCGCATTAGGGGTCCCATCCTGGCAAATCATCCTGCGTCATCTGCTTCCCAACGTCCTTCATATCGTGCTTATCCAGGTTGTCCTCCGCTTCTCGGGGGAAGTCCTTGCCGAGGCTGCCCTCACCTATCTGGGCATTGGCGTGGGCGCCGACACCATGTCATGGGGCGCCATGCTCAACGACGCCCGCAGTGAATTGACCCGCACTCCCATCATCTGGTGGAAACTCTGCGCCGCCTTCGGCTTCATGCTCGCCCTCGTGCTTCCCGCCAACCTCTTCGGCGACGCGGTGCGTGACGCCCTCGACCCCAGACTGCGCACACAGTAACCCCACTCCAGCATGTCCACCGCCGCGTTGCTTCAAGTGCTAGACCTCACCGTCTCCTTCCGCCAGGGACGGGAACTTCACCGCGCCGTGAACAGGGCCTGCTTTGACGTCCATGCCGGAGAACTCCTGGCGCTGGTGGGTGAATCAGGTTCGGGAAAATCGGTCTCCGCGCTCTCCCTGCTGGGACTCCTGCCCCAGCCAGCCGCCGTTGTGGAGGGGGGACAGGCGCTGTTTCATGGCCGTGACCTGCTCTCCCTGACCACGGACGAACTCAACGCCATTCGGGGCAACCGCATCTCCATGATTTTCCAGGAGCCAATGACCAGCCTGAACCCCGTTCTGACTGTCGCCACCCAAATCGGCGAAACGCTCCGGCTGCACCAGGGACTGAGGGGCAACACCCTCCGCAGACGCACCATCGAACTCCTCTCCGAGGTCGGCATTCCCGACCCTGCCAAACGCGCCGATGAATACCCCCACCAACTCTCTGGCGGCATGAGGCAACGGGTCATGATCGCCATGGCGCTCGCCTGCCAGCCTGAACTGCTCATTGCGGACGAACCGACCACCGCCCTGGACGTCACCGTCCAGGCGCAGATCATGGAATTGCTTTCGCGGCTTCGGCGTGAGCACGGCACCGCCGTCCTGCTCATCACCCACAACCTCGCCCTGGTGCGCGAACAGGCTGACAGCGTGGCGGTGATGTACGCGGGCTCCATCGTCGAGCACGCCCCGTCCGAAGAACTGTTCGCGCACCCGACGCATCCCTATACCCGACTGCTGCTGCGGGCCATTCCCTCCCCCGCCCAAAGGGAAAACAGCCTGGCGGTCATAGAGGGACAGGTGCCCGCGCCCTCCGTCCGCCTGCCAGGATGCCGGTTTGCGCCACGCTGCCCCCTGAGGGCGCCGCTGTCGACCCTGAAAGGCCTCAGCGCCCGTTCAGCCAGGCGCGCACGCCGTCCGCAGCGACGACGCCTGAGGCGAAGGAGGC
>JAFRLP010000241.1 GCA_017431185.1 Victivallales bacterium
ACAATCATGGTTGTCTTTTCCTTTGTCTTCTCATCAGTTTATGTACTTCGGCGGAAAGGATGGCCCGAAGCATCCGGAGCCGCTCCTGCGCGGTGCAGTCGTGGCTGGTGGCCTGACGTATCACGTCGGTGGAGCCATCCTGGTTCAGCCACAGCAGGCCCCAGTCCTCGCGCAGTTCCCCTGGCGAGAGCAGGCCTGACGGGACTGCCAGGTAGAGCAGGTCGGCCACTGGCGGGGCGCTTAGGCACTCCAGCGCCGATCCCTGGTAGATGGCGCGTTCCAGTTGGGCGATTTCCTTGACCAGCGCCTGGTATTGCGGGTTGGCGGAGGCCTCGTAGTGCCAGAAAGCCAGTTCGTCAAACAGCATTTCACGGTCCCGCAGTTCCGGTTCCTCGCGCTGAATGGACAATTGCAGTTCTTCCCGCCGACGATACAGTTCGGATGCGTATTTCACCATCTCCTCCGATGTGCCGCAGGTCGGCCAGCACTGGCTGCGCGTGGCGCAGCATTGCACTGCCACCGCACGGCGGGGAATCAGCGATTTATCCGATTCCTTGCCACGGGACAGCCAGACCGCCCCCACGTCAAGCGGGTCGTGGCGGCTGCGCAGCTTCACGCGAAGGCCGATCGCGTCGGGACGTCCGTAGCACGACACGAGCCAGGACATCGCTTGCAGCCGTAACTGTTTTTGCTGTTGTCGTGTTTCCATGTCCTTTCGATTCTATGGTGGGATGCGAGGCCGGCGGGGGCAAGGGAGGCTGTTGTATTTTTGCGGAGAGAATCACACCGTTCCATTAAGATAACGTGGATTTGCCGATATGCAAGCAGGGAGTGCCCCATCGGCTGTTGAAATTGGCTGTGCAACGGTGTATATTGAGGCAATTGCAAAACTCTCCTATGAGACACACCGTGTTTCCTGCGTTGTGTTGACGGCGGCGAGACGCCGCCGCTACCTTTACTCATCCCAACCGCCTTCACGGCGCGGCGCCTTCGTCGCCAGCGGGTGTTGTGCGTTTTTCCGCCTCCCTGTTCTCATGTCCCGACGTAATTTCCATACCCACACGCATCTTTGCAAGCACGCCACCGGCACACCCGCCGATTACTGCCGAACCGCTTTGGAGCAGGGAGTGACGACCCTGGGGTTTACAGACCACACGCCGCACCTGGGGGACCGACTCTGGTTCAACGTCAGAATGGCCGTTGGGGAATTGCCCCAGTATATCGTGGAACTTGACGAGGCCAAACGCCAATTCCCCCAGTTGGAAATCCTCACTGGCATGGAGTGCGAATACATCCCCGAGGAGATGAACTGGTACCGTGAGGAACTGCTTGGCCATTGCGGACTCCAGTATCTCATCAACGCCCCCCACCATTTCCATTTCCGGGGGGAATGGAAGGACACCTTTGTGGATGTCAGGGACGACGCCACTCTGCATGCCTATACGGATGAGGTCATTGCCTCCCTGCAATCTGACCTGTTTGCCTTTCTGGCCCATCCCGATATCTTCGGCCAGAGATATCGTGCCTGGAATGGGGAGGCCACCGCCTGCGCCCATGCCATTTGCCAGGCATGCGTTGACTCCCGCATCCCCATCGAGATTAATGCCAACGGTTTTCGGAAACCGCTGATGGAGGACGGCGGTGGACTCCGGCGCCCCTATCCGCTTGCCCGCTTCTGGGAAATCGCAGCCGAATATCCCGTCGAGGTCCTTTGCTGCTCCGATGCCCATTCACCGGAGGTGGTGTGGGGAAACACGGACGACTGTCTCGCCTTCGCCCGATTCTTTGGCCTCAAGGTCATCAACCAAACCTTTTCCCCCGTGAAGAAAACGGGGGAGGGCAAACCGCTTTAAGGCACACTAGTGTCCCGTCCGATTCATTCGATGGAATATTCCGCGCTCTTTCCGGCTCTTTTCGCATGAAGGTTTCTTTACATAGGAAACTATGCGCAGTCGCCTTCGTGCGAAAACAACTCGAAGACATCTGCGGACTATCCTCACGAATTAATCGGACGGGACACTAGCAATTCAGCTGGTGTTGAAATGCCTTCTGGATCATGGCGAGGTCTGTGCCAAGGCAGATGAAGTTGACTCCAGACGCGACATATTCGTCCATGTCCATGTTCGGGCGCAGCACCATTCCAACGAATTTCCCGTTGTCCCTGGCTGCGGCGATGATGCGTCTTTCCGCCTCTATGATGCGAGGGTCTGAGAACTGCTTGTAGCAGCCATAGTCAATGGAGAGGTCGGAGTGGCCGATGAAGAGAAGGTCGATGCCTTCGACGGAGGCAATGGCCTCGACGTTCTCGACTCCCCGTGCGGATTCGATCTGGGCTGCGCAGAGGAGCGCGCTGTCCGCCCCCGCATAGTAGTTCCGGAAATCGTTGTTGTAGTCCGCCGCACGGAAGATGCCTGTCATGCCGCGCGTGCCGTGCGGAGGATAGCGCATCGATCGGGCGTAGTCCCGTGCCTGTTCGGGGGATTCGACCATGGGCGCGAGTATGCCGTCCGCACCATAGTCAAGCATGCGCTTCACGTACTCGTGGCGATACGCGGGGATTCTCACAAGGGCGGCTGTTTCGTACTTTTCGAGTCGGGCAATCTGGTCGAAGGAGGCGCTTTCGCCGCCTTGTCCGTGCTCACCGTCAATGACGGCGAAGTCATAGCCGCAGCCGCCCGCCATTTCGGCTATCGCGGGGCAGCCTGACTGCAGGAAAATCCCCTTGACCGCCTTTGCTGTCTTGAGTTTTTCTTTCAGGTTTTTCATGGGAAGTCACACCGTGAGCCTGGAGCAGTAGAGGGTGTCCTTGCCGTGAAGGAAGCCCCAGACCTTCTTGTCCGGAAAGCGCTCGCTGTTGCTCCAGATGACGTAAAGTTCTCCATCGCAATTGACTATGTCGTAATAGACGATGCCCATCTCATCGATGGCGCGGAAGACCTCCCTGTATTGCGACAGGTCTTCGCCTTCTCCAAGGAACATGAAGACATTGTTGCGGCCATTGCGGATTTTGTTGGGAAGGATGTCGAGCTGCGAATAGGCGATGAGAAGTTCGCCGCCGTAGGGCATAAGCTGCGGGCGCGTCTCCGCCATCGGAAGCCGTCCGCAAGGCCGGAACGTCCAGTCTCCGATGTCGGCGACCCAGAAGTTGTCGCCTTCCACTCCCCGCAGAATGGCATGGATTTTTCCGTTGAGCGCGGCGACTTGGCACTCGTACTTTGTGACTGCGGGGATTGAGGAGAGGAATTCGAAGGTCATGCCGTCAGCGCATCTGAACAGGACGGGCTGGGCAAGGCTGCTGGTGATGGCTCCGTAGAAGACGCGCCCGTCCCAGGAGGGCTTTGCGACGGAGATGATGTGCTCATGCGCGTCTCCAAGGAGGTTGTATCCCGAATGGCCTTTGGAAACGAGATAGCCCTCATAGGCATCCTTCGTCAGGGGGACGGGCGCGGAGTCGCCGATGCGGCAGAGGACAGGCGAGATTTCGCCGACGATTCGGCGCTCCTCCTGCGACCAGTCGAAGAAATAGTAGTTGTCGGCGCCGCCAAGGAAGAAAATCCTCACAAGCCCGTTGTACAGGATGGCGCTGGCGTCTATGGGCCAGTTGTATTTTGCGCCATGAAACTCGACGTCGCTCTCAAGCAGGACATAGTTCTTCGCCGCGCTCAAGTCATCGACGGGTATCTCCGAAAGCGCGAAGACGGAGGCCTGCTCCCCGAAACCCGAATACGCCGCATGGTATGGCGCGTAGATTCTCCTGCGGCTTGAGTCGTAGCAGCTTATCGGGGCGGACGACGATGTGAATCTCCGCACGTCGCTCACAGTCACTTTTTCTCCGAGAAAATCCTTCGGCGCTCTGAATCTCTTTTCCATTCGTCAAGGCTCCTTTGGCATGGGGGAACCTCTTCCCACACCATGTTTACAATACAGTCCATCCCACGCATTGCAAATCTGCCCACCATTTTTTCCAGCAGTGCAATGGGAGGATTGCCGCGCCTGGTTTCCTGGAAAGCGCGGCGGTCCTGCAAAAACGCAGGAACATGGTTGACATGGGGGAAAACGCATCTAGATTAAAGGTCAACACAACGCAGGAAACGCGGCGTGTTTCATAGGAGTAGCGGCGGCGTCCATGCCGCCGACATAATGCACGAAACAAAAAGCAGTGGCGGGAATTCCGCCGGCAAAGCAGGGTGTTTCATAGGAGATATTGCAAAACCACCTCTTTAATCAACGGAGAAAGACACATGGACAGAACTCTGGTGCTCGCTTCCGCCGAGGCGAAGAAATACGGTGTTGACGCGGATTTTGTGAGGGATGAGGCATTGCCGTCCTTCGAGGTCAGATGGGGCGATGGGCGTCTGGTAATCGCGGCCCCGTCCCCCATCGAGACGCTCTACGGCGTCTATGAATGCGCCGAACTCTTCGGTGGCTATACCTTCTTTGAGCCTGGCAGGGACCGGTTTGACCCCTCACTCAAGGTCAATCTCAAAGAACTGGCGAAGGACAAGGGCAATGTTCTGCTTCCCGCACGGCGTCCGCTTCTGAAACGCCGCGGATTCATCCAGGAGTTCCCGTTTGACGATGAGACGGCCATGCTTTTTGACTGGATGGCCAAGAACAAACTCAATTATCTCCTGGTCTGGATGAAATACTATGACGAACTGTCCGATGAACTCAAGGAGATGGCCGCCGTGCGCGGGATTGACATCGAGAGCGGACATCATAATTTTGACTACTGGATTCCAGGAAAGGTCTATGGCAAGACCCATCCTGAGTTCTTTGCGGAAATCAACGGGAAACGCATCACCCCCAGCGGCAATTCCGCGCTTCTGCTCAGCGAGCAGCTCTGCACCACCAATCCTGAACTGCGGGCGGAATTGGCCAGGCGGATGCTGGAGTACTGCGACAGGCATCCCGAAGTGAAGACCATCTCTCTCGTGCCCAATGATGGCTTTGGCTGGTGCGAGTGCAAAGAATGTTCCCGATTCTATGACAAGAGCAAGAAAGGCGACTTCTACAGTCTTTCCGAGCATGTCTATAAGGCGGACCGAATCTACCATGACCTGGTGCGCGACATCTCGGCCCGCGTGAACAAGGTGCGCCCCGACATTCAGATCACCTTCTGCGCCTACATCAACTACTGCCGTCCATCCGAGGGAATGGTTCTCAAATCGGGCATGGCTGTCCATTTCGCCGACTACTGGCGTTGCATCAACCATGAAATCAGCGATGAATCGTGCCCCATCAACTCCCATTACGCGGACGACATCCGCGCGTGGTGCGCCGTCAAGCAGGGCGGGGACGTCAATATCTATGAGTATTTCATGGGGGTGAATTTCTATCTTTCGCTGCCAATGGTGCATTTCCATGAGATGTTCCATGAGATGAAGTGGTACGGCGAGACGGGTGTGGATGGCATCCTGACCCAATTCCATATCCCGCATTGGTCTGTCTATGGCGTGAACTATTATTTTATGGCCAGAGCCGCCAGGGGGGATGCGGAAACGGAGGTCATTACACGCACGATGCGCCGCCTTTTCGGTCCCGATGCGCAGCAGGGCCATGACTTCTACAACAGCATCAAGACATTGCTTCTGACCATGGGGCGCTGCCACATCCCGTATCCGTATTCGCTTTTCCGGCGCACGAAACCCGAGGACTACCAGCGCCTTCATGCCCAGGCAAGGGCGCTCGCCGCACTCGCGCCCGATGACCGTTTCCGCCAGGAACTCGTCCTGTGGATGGAGTACCTCTGCCGCTTCAAGGCCTTCTTTGACCTTGCCCAGGCGCAGAAGGCGACTGTCCAGGACGCGCAGAATCTGCTGGAGTGGATTCATTCGCACGGTGACAAGCGCATCTTCGTGCTCTCTCGTTTTGACGATTATTTCGAGGCCATCAAGACGGCCATCAAGACGGGGCGCAGGTGGATTCATTTCAATCTGGACTGGGAAGATGACTATATTCTCCGCCAGGTGGAGGTGCTCCAGTAGCGGAACCATGTCTTGACATCCCTGTATGAACCGTCTTCAGGCCAATCTCTGTCTTTTGTGTGTGACCCTCTGCTGGTCGATTGAGGTTATTCTTTTCTCCTGCGTTCCAGACGATGTGCCGACCTTCGCCACCCCATGCGTGACCTCTTTCGCCGGCAGTCTGCTTCTTCTTGTGCCCTTTTACCGCCGTGTCTGGGGGGAACTCCGCCAACATGGGCGCACATTGTTTCTCAAGTGTCTGCTTCTGGCTGCCTTAAGCGCGGCCTACAACACGATGTACCTCTATGGCATGAAATGGTTTGACGTGGCTGCGGGCGCCTTCACCTTGTGCATGACGGTGGTTGTGCTGCCCGTGATACTGTTGAGTATCCGACGGCGCGTCCCACTGGAGACATGGCTCTCCGTCATGCTGGTGACGATGGGAATATGCCTTGCCTTGGGACCATCCCTTCGAGGAGAGCAACTGGCAGGGCTGGCCATCATGGGGGGGGGATGCCTGCTGCGCGCTGTGCTCATCGTCCTCCTGGCGGACTGGGCCAAGACATACGACCCGTTGACCATTGCCACTCTTCTGGAGCTCTTCGCTGGCATCCTGGCGCTGGGAGGCTGGTTCTGGGAGGACCCGCGGCTCTTCTTGGGACTTCCCGTGTCGCGTACTCTTGTCGCCACTTGGTCAATCTATTCGTATTTCGTCGTCGCCATTGCACATGCGCTCAACTTCTTCGCCATGAGACGCGTGACTGCAATGAACGCCACGGTCGTCTATTCGATGGAAATCGTCTTTTCCATCATCTGGGGGGTGATTCTCCCCGCTGGTGTGATTGAACCAGTGAAGCTGTCGCCCTCTGTTTTTCTGGGAACAGTGCTGGTGGTGGTCGGCTGCATGGCTGAAGTCATTGATTTTCGCGGGAGGCGTCATCAGCAGGAGACCCGCTCGAAGGAGGATTCCGCATGAAACACCCTGTTCTTCGATTCTTGCTTCTGGTTTTCATTTTCCTGCTTTTTTCCTTGCCCTTCAAGGCGATGTCCCTGATTCCTGGCTTCACGAATGTTCGCCCAGTGGACGCGCTTGGGCCAATTTACGCCGTTTTCTATGGACCAATCGGCTGTCTCGCCATAGCTTGCGGAAATCTCATCTCTGATGTCATTGACGATGCGCTTCGCTGGTCTTCGCTGGCGGGCTTTTCCGCCAATTTCCTAGGTCCGTTCCTCGTCTGGCTGTTCTGGCATCGCTGGGCTAAGCATCCCTTTGCTCTGCGAAACATTCGGCAGTTGCTTATCCACACCGCGCTTCTGGGGGCTGTGGCGATTCTGGAGTGCGCCATCATCACCCCTGCCGTCGCCATCGCCTATCCTGATGTCAACGCTTCGTTCTTTGCCTGCTGTGTCTTGTTCAACACCTCTTTCTTCCCGATTTTTCTGAGCATTCCGATGACCATTTTGATGCAGGAGGAACTGGGCTTCCGCTTTTTCAGGAACCCATCTGAGCCAATGCCAAAAAACGTGGCGTCCTCGCCTTCCGCAACGGAGGATAAACTATGACTTCAAAAGACTGCCTCATTCGCCTGGAGAAGAAGGACGAACACCGTTCCGTGGAGTGCCTGATCAGGGAGGCGTTCTCCAACGTCTATCGGC
>JAFRLP010000242.1 GCA_017431185.1 Victivallales bacterium
ATTTGCTGTTCACCACCTACGGCACTCTCCGCAACGACGCCACCCTTCTGGCCAACATCGATTTCGACTACTGTGTGCTGGATGAGTCGCAAATCATCAAGAACGCGGACAGTTCCACCGCCAAGGCAGCCCGGTGCATTCAGGCGCGCCATCGCATCGCCATGACTGGCACGCCGGTGGAGAACCATCTGGGCGAACTGTTCAGCCAACTCGATTTCCTGAATCCTGGGCTGTTTGGACGGCGGCATTTCAACCTCGCCCCATCGACTGACAATCCGCGAGAGGACTCCGCGCTGAACCGCATCCGCCGGGCCGTCCGTCCCTTCCTGCTTCGGCGCACCAAACAGGATGTCGCGAAGGAACTCCCGCCCAAGACCGAACAGGTTCTGTGGTGCGAAATGGACGAAAGAGAGCAGGCGCAGTACGATGAACTCAAGCGTCATTACCAGCAGCAGATACTGGGACAGAATGAGCAGTCATCGGGGATGCAGACGCTGGCGGCCCTCATGCGCCTGCGACAGGCGGCATGTCATCCAGGCCTGCTTCGCCCTGAACGCATAAACGACACGTCTGCCAAACTGGAGCTACTCTGCGACAATCTGGCGACTGTCCTGGCGGCCGGCCACAAGGCGCTGGTGTTCTCGCAGTTCACCGCCCTCCTCCACATCATTCAGGCCAGACTGGACACGCTGGGATATGGCCAGTGCTACCTGGACGGACAGACCAAAGACCGCGCAGCCGAGGTGAGATCCTTCCAGGAGGACCCGGAGAAACGGGTGTTCCTCATCTCCCTGAAGGCAGGTGGCGTGGGCCTGAACCTGACTGCCGCCTCCTATGTCTATATCGTTGACCCATGGTGGAATCCAGCCGCCGAGTCCCAGGCAATTGACAGGGCATACCGCATCGGACAGACACAGGCTGTCACGGCATACCGCCTTATCACCAAAAACACGATTGAGGAGAAAGTCCACGCCCTCCAGAACTCCAAACGCGCCCTGGCGGACGCGATTGTCGCCAACAGCGACTCACCTGTTCGACTTTCCCGCGCCGACCTGGAGTCCCTGCTGGAATAGGGCGTAACAGACAGCCCCTCTCGCCAGAGGGAAAACAAAATCCTTCAAAATATATCGCGTTCAGCTTGACTATCTGTTATATTATGCTAAATTATGTTAAAATCTGTGAAATTTCAGTAATGGGAATGATGGATGTTCAGGGTGGTCATAAGGCCAAAGGTTGCAAAGGGACTGAGATTCCTTCCGACACGAGTCCAGGAAAGGTTTCTTGCTTTGGTTCGCGACCTCGAAGCCACTGGGCCAGTTCAGCCGACTTGGAGAAACTACTCCAAACTTGGTGAGAACTGTTTCCACTGTCACCTTGGATATCACCATTCGGCATGCTGGCGAAACGAAAACGGAACAATCACAATCGAGGTGTACTATGTTGGCAGTCGTGAAGGAGCCCCATATTGAGATTTCCCTGGGAGGTGATGCAAGATGCGTAGCCATGCTGCTTGAGTACCTCCGCCTACGCTATCAGGTCGAGGTATTGACCACCACCGTTCTACCCGATGAAGACGAAGAAGAGCCCGTGGACATCCATGAAACGAAATTCTGGCGTGAGAACGCCACACCGGGCAGAATCCTCGCAGGGTATCGGCACAAGCACGAACTCACCCAGGAACAACTGGCGGAAAGGTGCGGCATCCACCATGTCGTCATCAGCGCATACGAAAACGGCAAACGAAAAATCACCCAGAGATCGGCCGTCCGCATTGCCAAGGCGCTGAACGAAGACCCTGAGACATTCTATGATCGCCTTTGCGGGGAATAAAGAGTTGTGCGGAATGGTGTAGGGCCACCACACACTGCCTTGCATAGAGCAGGCTTCGTAATGGCCGCGCGGAGCGCGGCCTGCCAAACCTGGCACA
>JAFRLP010000243.1 GCA_017431185.1 Victivallales bacterium
CCTCTGTTCCTCAAACGGGTCAACCGTCCGCTTGCGCCGACCTGGAAGCCCGATTTTCCCCCCAGCGGCGACGCCATTGGCGAATGCCTGGAAAACCATACCCTGGAAGAGGCGGTGACGCTGGCCCACCAGATGAGCGAAACCTGGGACTATGGCCTCGCCCAGATGCTCCTCCTGCACCATCCCATGTCCAACAACCGTGCCAGGGTGCTGGACATTGGAGTCACGGAAGCGCTCTCCCTGCAATTCCACAGCGCCGAGAACATCTTCCGCTTCTACCTGCTTCGCCATGAACTGTACGATTCCCGGACAACTCCCCAGCGACGCATGAAAATCCTCGTGAAAATGCGCGATTTGGTAATGCGGGAAATCGAGAACTCCTCAGAAATGATAGCATTATGCAGGAAAGACTCCCGTCTGGGCTTCCATTCGGAGGCGGAGGCGCACCAGTACTGCCCCTCCCGTCTGTCCTGGCGCATTGCCCAGCTCCAAGACCTGCTGGACACGGAGTTCCCCGAATTCGAGTCCGCCCTCCTGAATGATACACCACTTCCAGTCTCCGAGTTCAAAAAAAGCCAGGAGCGCTACCATCTTGGCACCTGGGAGAAGACCGAGGATTTCCAATGGCGTCTTCGGCGCAGGGAAGACGGGGACATCCAATTGGAACTGAAGGTGCGCAAGGGGAGTGAGCGGAAGCCCGACGACTTCTTCGCCGCGTATTTCTGTGACGAGGATGTCACCTTCTTCCCCTGGAGAATCCTCATTCGCCAGCATCGCATCGACGACTTCAACAATGCCGCGCAGGCATCTTTCGAGGAGGACCAGAAGAGTTGGCGCTGCACACTGACGCTGCCGGCGCTTTTCCCCAATGGCTTCCTGCAAGGCGCCTTCATGTTCGCCCTGCGCAGGCAATACACGCCCGAGGCGTTCTCGTATGCCTGGCCCAGCCGAAGCGTCCCAGCCCGTCACCGTCTCAACATCGGTCCCTTCCAGCCAGACTACACGGGGCTGGTCATCCCATGAGCAAACAACGCCAAACCCTTGCGGGCGTTGACCACCCTGGACTGGCGCACCGCATCGCGGGGATGCGCTGCGGCCTTGTGACCAACCCCACCGGCGTGGACTGGCGACTGGTCTCCACCGCCAACCGAGTCCATGCCATGTCCCGCCTGGTCGCCCTCTTCGGCCCCGAGCACGGTGTGCGCGGAGACCGCCAGGCTGGCGAATCCATCACGGAATCCCGGCTGGACGACGAACTCGGCGTCCCATGCCACTCCCTCTACGGCGGAAACACCCCGCTGGAACAACTGCTGGACGGGGTGGACGTGCTTCTCTATGACATCCAGGATGTCGGCGCGCGTTTCTACACCTACATCTACACGCTGGGCGACTGCCTGGAGGCGTGTGCAAGGCGGGGCATCCCGCTCCTGGTACTGGACCGTCCCAATCCACTGGGCGGAGACATCGAAGGCACCCTGCTTCGGGAGGAGTTTGCCAGTGGCGTGGGGCGCTACGGCCTTCCTGTCCGCTATGGGATGACCCCAGGGGAAGTTGCGCGGTATCTCCGCCAGATTCTCACACTGGACTGTGAGTTGGAGGTGCTCCCCTGCCAAGGCTGGAGCCGCGACCAGAAATACGGGCAGACCGCCCTGCCCTGGGTGATGCCCTCCCCGAACATCCCCACCCCGCAGACGGCGCTGGCCTATATCGGGACCTGCCTTTTCGAGGGAACAAACCTGTCGGAGGGACGCGGCACCACGCATCCCTTTGAACTCATCGGAGCGCCGTTTGTCCCGTCCAATCGTCTGGTGGCGGCCATGAACGCCCATGCCCTGCCTGGCGTGCTTTGGCGCGCCGCGCACTTCACTCCGACTTTCAGCAAGCACGCGGGGGAATTGTGCCATGGCGTGCAACTGCATATCACCGATGAAACGGTGTTTCGCCCCTTCGAGACTGGAATTTGGCTGTTAGAGGAACTGCGCCGCCAATGCCCCGAAATGACCTGCACCGCCTTCCTGGACAACTTGTTCGGGGACGATGCGCTCCGCGTCCGCCGAGAGGCCATCCCCCAAATCATCGCCAGAGGGCAGCGGGAATCCGCGCAGTTCGCCCAGCGAGTCCGTCCCTTTCTGCTGTATTGAGGGCACGTTCTTCATCGTTCCACGTCTGGCATTCGCCTATCTTTGCTTGTCAATCACGATATCCTTGACCTCCAGCGTTCCTTCCGATTGGCTGTTGTAGATGTAGATAAACAATTGCTGCGTGGTCGCCGGCGTCCTGAAAACTCCCTGCACCTTATGGAACTCGCTGTCAGGTTTGACCGCATGGCCGAGCTGGACGAGCTGCGGATACCTCTTGCTCGCCTTGTCGTAGTATCCGACAAAGGCATAATGGTGGTTGGGGGATTTGCTCATGCCTGGAGTCTTGCGAATGTCAAAGGAGATGGCGTAGTTCGTGTCCTTTTCCAACTTCAGCGGGATTTTGTGTATCTGCTGTTTTCCAGGAGACGGCGGCAGGGCCAGGGGCTTGCCCGCCAGCGGCTCCAGATGTTCGGGGAAAAGCGGGTAGTTCTTGACAAAGGCGTCCTTGATGGCCGTCGCCTTCGCCGTCCACTCATCTTTGTCCGCCGCATCAAAAGCGCGTATGAAGAAGGAGACCCTGGGCGACTGGTAGTCGGCGGGAATGACTTTGGGCAAATCCATCCAGAAATACTGCTTATGGTAACGGGGGACATTCCACAGCATATTGATGCCCGTCACCTCGCTGGAATGGGTACGGAAGGTCAGGACAGCCATCTGCTTTTCCGCGATGAACTGCGAGAAGCAGAAGGCATCGCGCTCGCCATAGACAGGCCAGCTGACCTGTCGCGGAGCCTCCTTGGGATTGGCGGGCGGTGGCTGGAAATTCCCCTGGTCATAGGTGCCGTCGGTTCGGAAAAACAGGTAACCGTCGGTTTTGGGAGACCAGCATTTCTGGAACAGGTAGAACGAATGGGCCGGCTGTTCCGCCGTTGCAGTGACCTGTTTGGTGATGTCCAGCCCGTCTGGAGTGAGCAACCAGGTGGAATCCAGTTTCAGGTTTGCCAGGGCGGAGAGTTTATGGATGACAATCCGTTTTCCCTGAACGGCGCCCTCCTTCATTCCAACTGGCTGTTCATCAACGGTCATGGTCTGTTCGAGCACCATCTCCTTCCCCCCCTCGGAATGGCCGGCCCCAATGTACTTCCCGCTGGCAGGACAAAACACGGAGCCATACCATCCGCTGCGGGTGCCGAGTTCCACATCCTTGAAGAAAATCTGCACAATGCTTCCCTTGGCATTGGTGCCAATGTCAAAGACCACACGGTAATCACCTGCAATCAGCGTCATGTCAACCTTGTCAGCAGCCAGCAACGCAGGCACAGCCAGTGCAAGGACGGCGAGAATGGATTTGATTTTCATTGTTTTCTTCTTTTGTTGGGCCTTCCAGTCGGCGTCATGGCACATCCCCAAGGCTTTCCGCCCGCAAAAAAGAGGGGGGTGTCGCATTATTTCCACTGTATTCACTTTTTTTTTCATCATTGGCAATTACAGTATTATAATTTCCAAAAGATGTTTTTCAAAACACGTCATGCAAAATACCGCACATATCCTGGCCCTGGCAAACGGTGACAGGCTGGACTTCACTGACAGGCCAGCCATCATGGCCATCGTGAATGTCACGCCTGACTCGTTTTCGGACGGGGGACGCTACAACACCGTCGAGGCGGCGGTCGCCCGTGCAGGCGAATGTCTCGCCGAGGGGGCTGGCATCCTGGATGTGGGCGGCGAATCCACCCGTCCTGGCCACGAACCAGTCACGGTGGAGGAGGAGTTGCGCCGTGTCGTTCCTGCCGTGAAAGCCATCCACGAAGCGTTTCCCCAGGCGGTCATCAGCGTGGATACCAGCAAGGCTCCGGTGGCGCGCGGCGCGCTGGCGGCGGGAGCGCAGATAGTCAACGACGTGACCGCACTGGAGCACGACGGCAAGGAAATGGCGGAGGCGCTGCGCGACTTCCATGCGCCCTGCATCCTGATGAACTCCGTTCCCATTCCGCCGGAGAAGCCCTTTCTTCAGGGGCTGCTCGAGTATTTGCGGAAACGGCTGGACTGGTGCTGCCAGGCCAGCGGACTTTCAGCAGAGCATTTCGCACTTGACCCTGGCATCGGCTTCGCGAAGGACCTTGATCAGAATCTAGCCTGCATCGCGGGGCTCAGGGAACTCTCCCAGTTGAGGCGCCCCATGCTGATTGGGCCGTCCCGCAAGTCCTTTCTGGGGCTTCTGACGGAGCGTCAGGTCGGAGACCGTCTCGCGGCCACCGTGGCCTCCGTTGCGGTCAGCGCATTTGAGCACGCGGATATTCTGCGTGTGCATGACGTATCCGCAGGCGTGGACGCCGTTCGCGTAGCCACAGCCCTTGCACATTCCAGGTCCCGCTTATGAACCAGTCGATATTTTTGGACATTCTGCGCATCGTCGGCCAGATTTTTCTGCTGGCCACACTCTACTACTGGATCATGCGGCTGCTCAAGGGCACTCCGGGACTGGCCCAAATTACCTGCGGCGTGCTTTTGCTTGTTTTCATCTATTCGGTCAGTTCCTTTCTGCAACTGTCTGTCCTGCGCTGGATAGTGGAAAAGGTGTTTGCCGCGCTGCCGATTATTCTGGTAGTGCTGTTTCAAAGTGAAATCCGACGTCTGCTGGGGATATTCGCCCGCAAACTGCTGCCGGTCGTCCCCAGCCACCGATACCTGGAGTACCAGGGGCAATTGGAGCAGATGACGGATACCCTGTGCGGGGCGGCCATCCAGATGTCCAACACCAAAACAGGCGCCCTCATCGCCATCCAGCAGACCATGGACTTATCGACTTACGCCAAAACGGGCAAGCGGGTGGATGCACTGCTCTTCCCTGGCAATGGGCTCGTCGAGACGATTTTCTACAAGGGGTCTCCCCTGCACGACGGGGGGATGGTGGTGCATGGCAATCGCGTGGAGGCGGCAGGCTGCGTCTTTCCCCTGTGCGAGAATGAGAACGTGCGCAACGACTATGGGATGCGCCATCAGGCCGCCACAGGGCTCTCCGAGGAAACCGACGCCCTGGTGCTGGTGGTCTCCGAGGAGAACGGAGTCATTCATCTGGTCAGCAACGGGATGATGACCGCCATCCTGGACCACTCCCTGCTGAAAATCACCATGCAGCGCTCCCTTCACCTGCCCACTCCAGAGAGCTCTCCGCACTACCAGTTTTTCCGCAGGGCATTGATGCGCCTACGTGC
>JAFRLP010000244.1 GCA_017431185.1 Victivallales bacterium
ATGCTTCAGCCTGGCGACACTTTTGCGGGGTGCAAAATCATCACCCAATGCGGTCATGGAGCGTATGGCCATGTCTATCTGGCTACGGACGCGCTAGGCCATCGTGTCGCCGTCAAGCAGTTGCTGACCCCCGATGCGGGTGAATATGAACTGAAGGGGTTGCGGAACTACATCTCCCTGGCCACGCCTCATCCCGCATTGCTTCGGGTATTCCTCTGCGGGATGGAAAACGGGCTTCCCTTCTATGTGATGGAGGCGGCAGACGATGGCGGGGATGGCACGGAATACGTGCCCGACACGCTTGCCCTGCGCCTGAAACGACAGGGGCGCATCCCCGCGCAGGAAGCCCTTGCCATCTGCCATTCTCTGCTGGATGGACTGGAGACGATGCATCGGGGAAAGCTCCTTCACCGCGACGTGAAGCCGGAGAACGTCATCTTTGTGGGCGGGCGGCCCAAACTGGCCGACCCTGGACTGACCCGCAATCTCGCCCAGACTCTGTCGGTGGCCGGTACGCCTGGATACATTGCGCCGGAACTGTTCAGCGGCGAAGGCACGGTCTCGCCCTGCACCGACATCTACGCTTTGGGCAAGCTGCTCTACCATATTGTCACTGGTCTGCCCCCCGAGAAATATCCGCTCCTGCCGGAGGGAATTCCGGTGTCGGAGTTGTACCAGGTATGCCGTCCGCTTCTTCGAATATGCAGCAGCAACCCCGCGAAACGTTGTCGGAACTGCGCCGAATGCCGGGCCATTTTACCCCAGCGGGTTCAAGAGCACGGACCGATACGTCGGTTCCGGGATGCGCTGTATGTGCATCCGTCCTTCCGGCATCGGCTGCTGGCGTACGCCGTCATGATTCTGGTTCTGGCTGTACTCTGCGGCGTTGGAGTGGTCGGAGTCAAGACCCATCAGGGCATCAAGCGGAAACGCCTGGAAAAACAGGTTGCCGTTGTACGGGAGGAGTTCAGGGAACTGGAGTGGAAAGTGCCTGCTCTGCTTTTGCAATTGGATGAGTTGAATGAACTGACCGACGCCACGGCTGCCTGGAACCCCATGGTGCTTCGCAAGATTTCCGAATCCTTGCAAAACAGCCAGCCAGAAGAGGCCGCGTTGGCGTTGAAGGCTACGCTGGACGGACTGGGCAGGATTGCCCAGCGGCATATCCCGCAGCCATCGGCAAGTACGGAGCCGACTGCGGAGAATTTTCTGGCCAGCGCAAGAGGATGGGGGTACCTGTCGTCTCCATTGGGCAAGCATTTTCTGACGCCGGAACAGCAACGAAATCTTCGTACGCGCCTGGAAAAGGAGGCCGACGCATTGAGTGGCGGAGACACCCTGCGGCTGGGAAAAGACTACCACGAGTCCGAGCACCATCGGTTCACCATGGCGTTTCTGCCGCCAGGACGGTTCACCTCCATCACCACCTTGCGACTGCAAAAAGTTGACTATCCGTTCTGGATTCAGAACATGGAGATCAGCGGGGAGCAGTTTCAGCACACCACCCATCTCTCCGTCCGCCACAACACCCCGCAGCAGGCGGCGGAATACCTTTGCTGGAACGATGCCCTGCAATACTGCCGAAGACTTACGGATGTGCTCTCCAAATACCATGTCCTGCCACCCGACTATGGGGTTCGTCCTCCGACGGAGGAGGAGTGGGAGTACGCGGCTTTGGGTGGCTGGGGCAAGCGTCTGCCCCAGCGTGACATACCTGAAAATGCCCGAACCCAACTGCCTGGCCAGGGAGAACCCAATGGCTGGGGACTCTACAACCTGGACGACAATCTGTCCGAAATCGTTTCACCTTATCCGCAGAAGCCTTCCGCTTTCCGGGACGCGGTGGTTTTACGAGGGGAGAACTACAAGTCCAAGCATACGGGACTTGCCTACAGGGGGCTGTACATTCTAGACCAGTGCCACATGGTAGGGGGAGGGCGATTGAGGCCCGTGCTTGGGCCAATCGCGGAGGACTTCTACAAAAACTCCTGGTTCCGCGGGCCGACCATGCAGCCTTGCCGCATCGGCGAGGCTGTCTATGCCGGGTGGAGCGTGTGCTTCGCCTATCTTCCTTGGAATGAAGCGGCGGAACTGGCCAGATGCGTTGGCGCCATGCTGCCTGAGGAAAACTCACTCCCTGAATTGAAGGAGCGGTTCCGAAAAGTCTCGATTTTGGCGTCTTTTCCCTGCCACCTGGGAATCCAGTGGCTGGACGGCAAATGGACTCGGATTTCGGATGGAAAGGAGGTGGTCTTTACTGGCAAATCCACTCCCAGGAATGTGAATGGGAAGATGGACTGCCTGGGCGCGAGCGGCTTCCGCTTTTATCCCCAGACCAGGAGTACAGTCCTGCCTTCCATGCTGTTTCGCTGGGAAGACCAGGAGGCTTTCCAGAAACGACTGGAAACCTGGCTGGAAAAAGGGGCTTTGCATCAATTCGAGGTGGATGGACGTTCCTTCGTGGTCTGTCGCGGGAAGATGGCGGGATATGTCGTCCGAGGTTTTGTCAATTTCATGGGCGGTCGCCAGCCAGTTCTTCCATCCGGAGAGTTCACCCGCCGCGTCATCGACCATCTGCCGCCGGACAAGAGAGTGGCGCTTGGCCCCATCCGCTTCTACGGCAAATGGGAACAGAGCGATGGCTCCGTCACCAATTTCAGCGACTTGGACATTGCCAGGGGCGCCCCTAATTCCATCGCCTCCCCGACCTTGAACGTGCTGGTTGCCTATCATGGAAATCTCCTGGACGGTTGTGAAGTCCAAGCCATTCTGCTGGAACGCTAACCACTAACCCCTAACCACTGACCATGCTTTTGAACCTGTCATTTCTGGATTGGGCGATCGTCGCCGCATTCTTTGCCATCACGTTGGGCATTGGCCTGTCGGCTGCGAAATTGGCCGGCAGGAGCCTGGCCGAGTACTTTGTGGGAGGGCGCAGCATGCCGTGGTGGCTGCTGGGCTTCTCCATGGTGGCCACCACCTTCTCCACGGATGTGCCGAACCTGGTGACCAATTTCGTCCGCGAAAAAGGTGTATTTGGCAACTGGGGATGGTGGGCGATGCTTCCATCTGGGATGCTGACGGTGTTCCTGTACGCCAAACTGTGGCGCCGGTCGGGCACCATCACCGACCTGGAGTATTACGAGATACGCTACAGCGGGAAGATGGCTGCTTGGCTGCGCGGTTTCCGGGCCGTCTATCTGGGGCTGTTCTTCAACGCGATTGTGATGGCCTCGGTGAATCTGGCCGCCATCAAGATTGGCGCGGCGATGCTGAACCTGACCCCCGTGCAGAGCATTCTGGGCGCGATGGTCATCACTGCGTTCTTCTCGGCTGTGAGCGGACTGCGCGGAGTGCTGCTGAGCGACTTCGTGCTGTTTGTCGCGTCGATGGTCGGGGCCATCGGCGCGGCGGTCATTCTGCTGGGACTGCCGGAAATCGGCGGGCTGTCCGGCCTGATGGACAAACTGGCGGCCTCCCCCGAACTTCTGCGCAAGACCGAGGTGATGGGGTGGTCGAACAAGGCGGATTTCATCGCCATGTTCCTGATACCCATCACGATTGTGTGGTGGAGCGTCTGGTATCCTGGCTCTGAACCTGGCGGCGGAGGATTCATCGTGCAGCGGATGCTTGCCGCCAAGAACGAGGAACACGCCGTCGGGGCAACTCTGTTCTTCAACGTGGCGCATTACGCCCTGCGTCCCTGGCCTTGGATTCTTGTGGCGTTGTGCTCGCTGATCGTCTATCCCGACCGTGCCTCCCTGGTGGCGGCGGTCGGCTCCGTGCTTCCCGAAAGCCAGATCCAGAGCGATGTGGCGTATTCGCTGATGCTGACCAGACTGCCAGTCGGCTGGGTGGGACTGATGGTGGCCTCTCTCTGCGCCGCCTACGTTTCAACACAATCCACGCTGGTCAACTGGGGCGCGAGTTATCTTGTCAATGACTTCTACGGGCGGTTCATCCAGCCCAGGGCCTCCGAACGTCGCCTGGTGAACATGGGACGAATCTGCACGGTGCTGCTGATGGTGGTCTCTGGCGTGCTCTCCCTGTTCATGGAGAGCGCGATGAACAACTTCAATATCATCCTGTCGATTGGAGCAGGCACGGGATTGCTGTTCATGGTGAGGTGGTACTGGTGGCGCATCAATGCCGCGGCGGAGGTGACGGCAATGGTCTCCTCCTTCGTGTTCGCGCTGTATTTCAATCTCCTCCATCCGTGCCTCTTCCCCAATTTCCCGCTGTCCGCCAGCGAAAACATGATTTACGCCGTGGCGCTCACCACCCTTTGCTGGGTTTTGGCTGCCATCTTTGGCCCCAGGACGGATGACCAGGTGCTGTTCGACTTCGTGCGCAAAATCAATCCAGGCGGCCCAGGGTGGAACGCCGTCCGGCTGAAGGCGACGCAACAGGGAGTCTCCCTGGACAATCCGAATGCCCCGGCCATTCCGCTCGCGCCTGGCATCCTGGCCAGTTTCACCTCCTGCCTCTGTGTCTATGCCCTGCTTATCGGAACGGGGGATGTCATCTTCGGACACTGGGGGCGTTTCGTCGTGCAGGCCGTCGTCGCGCTGGTCTCCGGAGTGGCCACCTACCTCGTCTGGAAGAGGGCACGGTGACTTCTCGCATCTATTCGGATTCCCAGGCTACTCCAATCCGCGAGGCCTGAAGGCCTCGCGGTGAACGCCGTCTGGTAATGCTACAGGAAGATGCGCTTCAGGTGGCGGTCGAAGATATTGGTGGCGACGTTGGCGGAGATGACCTCTTCGAACTCGTCCAGCGCCGAGAGATAGCGCGCGCCCATCTCGGCTGCCACGCGGAAGGCGACGTGGAGCATCTGACGGAAGTGCATATTGTAATCCGCGCAGGACTGGTCATGGCGCAGGGTGCGCGTGAACTTCTCCGACGACCACTGCGCGACCTCGGCTGGGGTGGGGAGACAGTCGGGATGGATGTCGATGACCGTGGCGTAAGGGATGCTCAGCTCTTTGCGTCTGCGATAGGCTTCGGCATAGACCTCCTTGGCGAGTTTCAGCCCATCCCCATCCGCAGCGGCCAGACCGATGAGTTCCTCCAGCCAGGTCGTGCCCGCCGTCTTCAGGTGAAGACCTGCGCCTGTGCGATGGATGGCCTTGTTGATGATGGGATAGATGGAGAACTTGTCACTGCCCGAGTGGACGCTCAACTTCAGGTTGGCGGGCAGGCCGAATTCCTTGATGGCAAACTGGATGACGGCGAGGTCTTCGTTGAACTCGCGGTCAAACACCTTCAGGTCGCCGACGTAATCGACGCCCTTGTTGAAGCGTCCCGTGAACTTGGGGGCGATGGTCTGGGCGGGGATGCCCTCATCCGCAAAGGCGGCAAGGATGAACAGCATGTCCCGCGGGGTCTGCGGCAGGTCTGTTTCGTCCATGGAGACTTCGGGAATGAAGTTGCCTTCGCCTTTGGCCTGGAGAATATGGCGGTAGAGTTTGCCCGCCTCCTGGACGGCCAGCAGGTATTTCCCCGCGATGGCCTCCGCCTCGGCGGATTCGACCAGCAGGGGTTCCTGGAGGCCAGGGATGGCCAGCCTTTTGCCGATGAGATTCTGGTGTCTGGCGAGGAACGCCTGGATGTCCTCCTGGGCAGCCGCCTTGCCAGTGAAGTCCGCGACGTCCAGGGTGAAGAAATCGCTGGAGTCCATGAACCAGTCCACGTTCTTCAGGCCGATGTGGTCTGCATCCACATGGTATTCCCCGGTGAATCCGACGGCGTTCACGGCGGCGGTGACGGCGTTCCGAACATCCTGCGGGCAAGTGCCGATGATGGTGTGCTCGCGGTTCGATTTGTTCCACACGGGGGCGACGGTGACTCCTGCGTCCTTTGCCTGAAGGATGGCGCGCAACTGCGCCTTCGCCTGACGCCCGAATCTGTCTCCGACGCCCATGCTGTATTTGGACAACTGCATGATTTGTTTCTCCTTTGGTCTGGTTGTGCTTGAGAGTTATGTGTTTTCTGCAAAAAAGTCAACTCTTGTGGTAGAGTTCGGCGTGGCGTTTGCGGATATCCTCCAGAAGGGACTCCTCATCAGTGACCTTGGCCTGCGCCAGAACGAGACGCACCTCCTCCTCCGTCGCCATTGGCAGAACCAGCAGACGGGAGCAGAATTGGATGTAGTTTCGTCGTGCCGTACGGGTGAGCAGCCAGCCTGATCTCTTCGCCGTTCGGTCGTTGTCCAGAAAGTAGATGTCCTGCCCGTCCAATTGCAGATTGCCAGGCTGGCAATCGCCGTGGACAAATCCTGCCTCATGCAATTTGGCGATGGCCGTCGCCGCGCAATGCAGCGGCTCCCTGCGCTCTTCTGGAGAACTGGTCGCCTTCAGCACCTTGTCCAGGCGTATGCCAGGCAACTCCCTGGTGATGAAGATTTGGACATCCCCCTTGGACTCCGCCAGCAAAGGTTCAGCGCACTTGATGCCTGCCTTCAGCAGTTCGAGATGCAACTTGAACAACCTGATGACCAGAGGCCCCAATGCCCAGTCCCGAATCTGATGGCGGGTCCGCCGCAGCAATGTGTGCTCCGGAGTGTTGTACAGCACCTTGATATAGACAACCCCGCGCGGGGTCTCGACACGGCGCACCATGCGGTCCGGATGCCGCACAATCAGTTCGCCCGCCTTTTCAATGTCAAGAAGGCTCAGCAGTTCGTCCTCCCACTCCTTGCGCACCAGGATGGGCATGCCCAGAACCTCCAGGCTATGATAGTCCTCGGATGAAAGATTCGGTGTGTTCATAGTGGATGCCTTGAGGTGAAGACCATCTTCGCACGGGTGACTGGGTGCTGGATGGTCAAACGGTAATGCTGTAGTCCGATGCAGTCCTGGCGATAGGGCTTCGTGGCGCCGTATTTGCGGTCGCCCAGGATGGGCATGCCCGCGTATGCCAGTTGCGCGCGGATCTGGTGGTAGCGCCCCGTCCCCAGCAGGATATGCAGAAGCGCGGAGCCGTCTTTGCGGCGTTCCATCGTCCGCCATTCCAGCGTGGCTTCGCGTGCCCCTGGGGTTCCCGCAGGCACCACGCGGGCGCAATGCGAGTCATGCACCAGCCAGTCCGTCAGGGTGCCCGAATCCTGACGGGGGGCGCGCTCCACCAGCGCATGGTACTCCTTCACGCATTCGCCTGACCGGATGGAGGCATTGAGCCGTGACAGCGCCTTGCTGGTGCGGGCGAACAGAACCACGCCGCAGACGGGGCGGTCAATGCGATGCACCGCCTCCAGAAACACCGCACCTGGCTTCTGAAACTCCTGTTTCAGCCATGCCTTGGCCTGTGACTCCAGGCTGTCCAACTCGGTGCCGGAAGGCTGGGTCAGCAGTCCGCCTGGCTTCTCCAGGCAGAGCAGGTGATTGTCTTGGTACAGAATATCCAGCATAAAAAAAACGCATCGGAGGGCATCCGATGCGTTGGAAAAGGTCAATCCTTGGATTGGTTCGGCTGCGGCTCACACTCCACAAGGGCACGGTGGAGCGCCTGTTGAGCCAATTCGAAGTCCTTGCGCTCCAGGACAAACTGCATGTTGACCTGTCTTGTCGATTGGGAGAGCGCCAGAACGTTGATGTTGGCCTTGCGCAACGCCTCGGATGCCTTGGAGAGGAAGCCTGGTATGCCCATGTTGGTCCCGATGACCGCCACAATCGCCACGGGGAAGCACCGCACCGCCGCCGACGGGAAATTCTGGCGAATGCGCTCGATGCACTCCGCCAGACGGCGGTTCTTCTGCGGAACCAGATGCGTGATGGTGTTCGCGTTCGTCACCTTCATGATGTAGCTGATTTCACATTCGACCAGGCTCTGCAGCAGTTTGTAGTCGTACCCGATGCGGGCGACCATTTCCGGATCAAGAACCTCGATGGCCTCCACGTCATTGCGCCCGCAGATCATCTCCACGCGCGGAATGGGAGAGACGTAGGCGTTGCTGATGAGCGTGCCGGGGTTTTCAGGGTCAAAGGCGTTCTTCACGCGGATGGGAATCCCCGAATGCTCCATGTCCTTGGAGGCCTTGGAGTGAATGGCCTCCATGTCCAGGTCCGACAGCTGGTCGGCGATGTCGAAGTTGGTGTGACCGATGATGCGCACCTTGTCCAGCCCTATGATGGCGGGATCGCCTGTGCATAGATGAAACTCCTTGTGGATGATGCCCTCGCGCGCCCCCGTGATCACCGCCACCTTGCTGAAGGTGATTTCGCTGTATCCGCGGTCAAAGCGGGACATGATGCCCTCGTCGTATTTCACATAGCCAGTGGCGATGGGAAGGCAGGCGCTGAAATCCAGGTTGTCGAAGGCCTCGTGGACTTTTTCGTCAAAGGTGAGGAGTTTGTCCTCGCGCCATCCAGTCATATCGACCAGCACGGCATTGATGCCATTGCGCTTGAGGATCTGCACGCTGTTGAAGGCGCTGTGGGCCTCGCCGATGGCAGCGAGCAGTTCACGGGTGGCGTGAAGGAAAGGCTTGGTCTGGAACAGGCCGAATCCGCGCACGCTCAGCAGGTGGGTCAGGTATTCGTGGATGCCGTCAATGCGCTCATCGACAAAGGCGTCGGCCTGGGTCTGATTCAACCCCAAGGTCACGAAAGAGCGGTTGAACTCCTTCATGCGGTTGCGCACGGCCTCCAGCGCATCCGTCCAAGTCGCGTCTCCCATGGCGAATTTCCCATAGACGCCCGGAGCCCCCGTCTTCTTGTTCTCCAGCAGCAGGTTGGTGATGCCGCCGTAGGCAGAGACGATGAAGATGCGGTTGTACATCTCCTCGGGCTTGCGGTGCCCGATGATGACGTTCTGCAGCACTTCGCCAAATCGGCTCATGGAGGTG
Source organism: Victivallales bacterium (assembly GCA_017431185.1). The sequence continues at coordinate 8,846 of JAFRLP010000244.1, forward strand.
CCGCCGATTTTTTCCACAGTATGGGGATGGGTCATGTTTTCTACCTGAAGGTTTCCGGAAAATCACGTTATCTGCAATGTCGCAACAGGGTATAATGTAATTTTCCCCGCCCAGTTTACAACCGCGTTCCTCGTAATCAGGCGGAAATAGGGCATAAAAAAAGTGACGCCTGACTTATTCCACTCTGCGAAAATGGAAAATTAAGGTCAAAAGAGACCCCGTTGCATTATTTGTTCAGAGTACCGTCAAAGGCGTCACGTCCATTAAGTTAACCCCGTTTTTCCGCTTGTCAAACGACTTTCAGCATATTTTGCGCCGTTTTCCCTTTTTTTTGTCTTCTGGCGGGGTTGCAATGGCCGCGGACCGGCGCGGCGGAAGTCAGTCGCCATGGACATCAAAGGCCAGAATGACGACGGAGGCTCCAGGAGTGACGCGCGCATATTCGGCGCGCCTCAAGGTCGGTACCCAGAGAATAGCCTGTCCGTCCGTCAGGACGGGCAAGTCGTGCCGTTGCGATTTGGGCGTTTTGGCGTCCGTGAAAATATCCTGGAGTTTTCTTGTGTGGGCGGAGCCGAAGGGAATCATCGTGTCGCCAGGCTGCCAGTGCCGGACATGGAGCACGGAGGGAAGGGCCTCGCCGGAGAAGGCCTCGCTGAACTGCCGCTGTCCAGGTTTGACGGGAGCGGCAATCAGCCGATAGCGACCGAAGGAGAGTTCGGGGGTTGCCCGCCAGTCCCAGAAAAAATCCGCCCACTCCTCTTCACGGGAGGGAACATGCATCGAGGGACCTTCCGGAGTGACCAGCAGGGTGACTTGCCGATTGAGCGGAACCGTGAGCCGCCGTCCATCCTGGCTGGTCATGGCCTTTTGAAGCCGGGTCAGAAATGCCCCCGTCAGCGGTTGGGATACCCCATGCTGCGCCAGCCAGAGTCTGGTGCAACGGGCGAAGATGGCGGGGTGCAGCTTCGCCCAATCCTGACGGGAGTGAAGCAGGGGGAGCGTGCTGGCGGCAACTCCCTCCAGGCACTCCGCGTCCGTCTCCAGAACTTGCAGGGCGTGGCGCAAGCCCGCGTCCTCGCGGAAAATCTGACGGAACAGGGGGAGCAGCAGGTTGCGGACGGCGTTGCGCCGGATGCCGTTGTCCGCATTGGTTCGGTCGATGCGCCAGTCGTCAATGCCCTGTTCACGGAGCCAGGATTCGATTGCCATGCGTCGGATTGGCAGGAGGGGACGCATCAGCGTCACCCCCTCCACTTCGCGCACTGCCCGCAGCGGAGTCAGGGCGGAGACGTTTGAGCCGCGCGCCAGGCGCAGAAAAAGTTCCTCGGCGGCATCGTCTCCATGGTGTGCCAGAAAGACGGGGAGGCCCCCCTGGGAGAGGCGCTGCCACTCCCGCAGTCTCATTCGGCGCGCGGCCTCCTCCAACGATTCGCCAGGGCGGCGTTCCCCAGGCACATTCAGGCGGAGGCCCAGAAAGGGGATGTCCCGCTGGCCGCAGAAGGCGCGGCACCACGCTTCGTCCTGGTCAGCCTCTTCGCCCCGGATGCCGTGGTTGAAATGCACGGCCTTCACTGGCAGTTTGGCCAGATGCATGGAGAGGAGCAGGGCGGTGCTGTCCGCGCCACCGCTGAAGCCGACCAGGAACTGGCGTTTGCCCGCACAATGCCTGGCGATGAATGTCTGCACAATCTGGACTAGGTTGGCCATGCGGTCCGCTATCGGTTGGAGAACAATTCGTTGAAGTCCGCCAGATGACCATGGGATTTGACCCCCACCATCGTGTCAACGGCGACGTTGTGTATGGCGTGGAAGATGGAGTTCTCCACGTTGGGATTGTCTTGGGATAACTGCGCAAGCATTCGTTTGATCTCCTGTCGCTTGGAGGCCCCTGCCTCCACTCTTGCGCGCTCCGTGACACGGCAGGCGCATTGGATGAAGCGGAGGCGGTTGGCCGCCTGCCACGACACGATGTCCGCCTCCCGAATGCAGTAGAGCGGGCGTATGAGTTCCATGCCGGGGAAATTCTGGCTGCGCAGTTTGGGCGGCATGGCCTGCAGTTGTCCCCCGTAGAGCAGGGCGAGCACAGTGGTCTCGATGACGTCGTTGCGGTGGTGCCCCAGGGCTATCTTGTTGCAGCCCAGTCGCCGTGCCTGGCTGTAGAGATGCCCACGTCTCATCCGCGCGCACAGATAGCAGGGGGAACGCACCGCCTGGTCGGTGGAGGCGAAAATGTCCGTCTCGAAGAAGCGCACGGGAATATGAAGCAGTTCGGCGTTTTCCGCAATGCGGGCACGGTTCTCTGGCGTGTATCCTGGGTCCATCACGAGAAATTCCAGGTCGAAGGGAAAATCCGTGTGGCGTTGCAGTTCCTGCATCAGTTTGGCCATCAGCATGGAGTCCTTTCCGCCTGACACGCAGACCGCCACGCGGTCGCCCGGCGAGAGCAGGCGGTAGGTGTTGATGGCGGTGAGGAAAGGTGCCCACAGTGTCTTGCGGAACTCCTTCAGCAGGGAACTCTCCGCCCGCTGGTATGGCTGCAGTTCACGGCTCACGGCTGTGCCTCCGTTTCGCCTGCCAAGGCGTTGACGACCTCGCCCGCAATGAGCAGCCCCGCCACCGCTGGCACAAACGCATTGCTGCCCGGCACGGGACGGCCTTTCTCGTTCTCCTCCACGGTGTCCTCTGAGTCGTGGGGCTCTTCCCGTGAATAGACCACCTTCAGGTGCTCGATGCCGCGGCGCCGCAGTTTTTTGCGCATGATTCTTGCCAGTGGGCAAATGGCCGTCTGCGCCAAATCCGCCACCTGGAGAGCGGTGGCCAGTCGTTTGTTGCCCGCCCCCATGCAGGAGATGACCGGCACGCCTGAGGTCAGGGCGCGCTCCGCGAGCGCCAGTTTGGCGGATACCGTGTCAATGGCGTCCACCACGTAGGAGTATTGCCGAAAATCCATTTGCCCAATCAGTTCAGGCGTGACGAACACGGCGTGCTTTTGCACAATGCACCCTGGCGCAATGTCGCGAATGCGCGCCTCCGCCGCATCAACCTTGAGTTGTCCAAGCGTGGAATGAAGCGCCAGAATCTGACGGTTGAGGTTGGAGAGGGTGATGCGGTCGTGGTCAACCAGCGCCAATGTCCCGACACCCGAACGGGCCAGCGCCTCGGCCACGTGTCCGCCTACTCCGCCCAGCCCGAAGAGAATGACCTTGGCTGCGTGAAGCCTGGCCATTCCGAACTCGCCATATAGCATCTGTGTACGGATAAACTGTTCTTCCATGGCATAAAGATAATCCCTCAATCCCAATTTGCACGTGACGACCCCAGAATCTCTGTTCCATGCGCCAAAAACTTGACAATGGCATTACATTAACGGGTGCTTTTCCAAACCACCCACGGACTGAATGGCGAACCGCTCCCTTTTTGCACTATGGCCATCCGAGAAAAAAAGTTTATTTCGATAGACCAGAATTCCAACGGCTTGTGGGATACCGTCCCCAAACTGGCGGCTTTGTCCGCCCATGGCATGGCTGGCACGCACTATCTGGAGGACGTGGATGCCGCGTTCACGCGCCGCGGCGCACATCCCGGCGAACCGCCTTCGCTGCTTCCTGAACGCTTCTATCGCGGGGGCGGCTCCGACTGGGGCGCCGCCCTCTTCTACACCGACTTGCTGGGACGCCAGCCCTGGGACCTCCAGGAACTCACTCTCTGTCTGGATACCTC
>JAFRLP010000245.1 GCA_017431185.1 Victivallales bacterium
ACAATCCACCAAAAGGGTGTATTGTAAAAACTGTTGCATAATTAGACAACAGTTTTGCAAAGGCGCTTTAGGATGACCGAACCGAAGAAACGGAAATTGAAGCCATTGAACGGGGAAGCTGACGTTGGAGCGCTCCCGGTTTTCCCTGCAAGGAAACTGGCGAGTTCCCCTTCGGAGTCGGACTGGCGGAGCCTGCCGACCATTCGCTCCTTCCGTGCCCCGTTGAGCGACGACCTGGCTTCGGCAGCCGACTTCAGTGCGCAGTTCGCGGTTGCGGACGCAAGGCTTTTCCTGCGGGTGGTCTGCAAGACCTTCTCCCGCTCGATTCCATCGATGAGAAAGGAGTATGCCGATTGGTGCTTTGACAACTCCATTGAGTTCTTCATCGGGAATTCCACGCCCACCTTCCGGCCAATGCCCGCCCAAACGCCACGGTCCTGGACGCGGAGCGCGATTTCGCTCCGGCTTCATTCACCCGCAACGGCGAGCAGCTCGAATTCCGCAAGGCTCCGGGCAGTGCGATCATCTTAGTAGTCTGTAACTTGAATGTTACTGACTACTAGTGCGGATTCCCGTATGCTGATGGCAAAAACATGGTTGAGAAAAGGAGAAAGTCAATGAAAAGATGTTGTTCGACTGGAATGGTTTCCTCTGTTTTCACTCTGGTTGAGTTGCTTGTTGTTATCGCCATCATCGCCATACTCGCCGCGATGCTGCTGCCGGCGCTGGGCAAGGCAAGACAGAAGGCGAAGGCAATCTCCTGCCTGAGCAACATCCGGCAGTTCTACATGACCTGGAACGAATACGCCGACGACAACGACGATTTCCTGCTGAGCGTCCGAGCCCCCATTGGCAGCGGAAACTACTTCTGGTACGAATACCTGGTCATGTCCAAGGCGATTCAGAGCACGAAACTGGCCACGGCGCAATTTGGGACGGGCGCGACGGCCTCCATGAAAAGCAACGCCTATCGCGCACCGCAGCTCATCTGTCCAGGGGACTTCAAAAACAGCGGGGTCTATTTCAGCCTGCCCATGTATGTGTCTTATGCGTATAATGCGTATTTTGGCTATTTTTCTGTGGACAATGCCCAGACGATAGCGTTGCAGTCATACCTGAAGAAGAGGAATGGTCGGAATCCGTATGTTTCCCAGACCACTGTGCTCACTGAAAAATGGAACTGCTACAATCCCGTTGCCTATACGGAAAGCACGGTGCAGGGCAAGTTGATGTCATACGCCACAAACGTCAATCTGAGCATCGGGGCGTACCGTGCGCATCCTGGCGGCGCGGCTCACCTGATGATGGATGGGCATGCCGAGTTCCTGAACGACGGGCTGTATTTCAAGAACGGAAGCATTTACAGCACCAACATTTGGATGACCAGTGCGCCCATACGGTATTCGGTGAATTACTGACGGTGCAAGCAACAGGGGAAAGGAAAGATGCTGGCTAGGAAAATATGGGCAATATGGGGGCTGGTCTGGTGCTGCGGTGTGACGGGGACGGAGTACATCGTCCGCACACTGCCCGAGAAACTCGCGCATGGGGACCTGACTTTTGCCGTCACCTTTGACAATTGGACGGTGAACGCGGACAAGGCTGGAGGCAATTCGGTTTCCACGACCATGGGGGACGTCGGGCTGAAAATCCGCGGGGAGATTGGTTTCGACGGGCAGCAGGCGTTCCGCCCCCTGCCTGGTGAAGACCTGAAATTCGAGGTCGTCGGCAATGTCAACCCCCATGAGGGAAGCATGAGTGTATGGAGCAAACTGGACTATAATCCGGCGGACTACCCCAAGTCCCGCGGCAACACCTCGCTTGCGGGGCTTTACTTTGAGGAGGGAAAGGAGCATATCCGCTTCAACCTGTATGTGTTTCGCGGCGACATCGTCGTGGAGTGGTGGAGTTCCGCCCCCCCTGCGAACCATACTGGCATGTCTCGTGTCATGGGGCCGCTCAAGGGCATCGGGAAAGGCCAGTGGTTCCAGGTCGTGGCCACCTGGAGGGGAGACCGGCTGGCGCTCTATGTCAACGGCGAGCCAATCGGGGAGACGCGCCTGAAACCCAAGTACCTCATGACCGCCAGCCTGAAGCCGGATAATCGGAAATCCTTCATTGCCGTCAAGAACCGCTTTTATGAGGACGTGCATCAGTGGGCAATCCCCGTGGATGACTTCATGCTCTACTCCCGTGAACTGTCGGGTATTGAGATACGGCGCGATTACCTGGCGCTCCTGAAGGACAAGGGGGACAAGGTGGCGCTTGACTATGAGGTCGCATTGCACGGAGTCCTCACCGACAAGGTTTCCAGGCTGGACCGCCTGGAGGCGGAATTCGACCTCTCCTCTCTGCCCAATGAATATGCCAGGCTTCTGGGGGAGGGAGCGCTCAAGGTGTCCTACGTCCTCTCCTGTCCTGGCGGAAAAAGACGCGAGGGCGACTGGACTTTCGGCAAGAAGACGGAATGCCGGTATTTTGATGGAATCACCGAGGCTGGCGACTACCTGCTTTCAACTACGCTCGACGGCAGAAAATTCCATACCGCGAAGACGCATCGGCCAGACCTTTCCTTCGCCTATAACGGCATTGGCAGATACGATGACATACCAGCGGTCTTCCAGGGCTTCTCTGTCGCTGGACGGACCGTCAGGCTTTGGAATCGCGAATACCAGTTCGGAGATGGCCCCCTCCCCGAATCCATCACCATTGGCGGACGGGAGCTCTTCGCGGCTCCGCCCGCGTTGCTTGTGAACGGAAGCGCCCCGCGATGGACGGACGGGCGGACGGACGTGACCAGGAAGCATGTCACTTACGCGGGAATTGGCGAAATTGACGGCGGACTCATCGAGTACTCCACAAAAGTCGATTTCGACGGCATGGTCTTGTTCCGCTGGATGGTCAAGGGCCGCCCGGTCATCAGGGAGATGGAGCTGCAGTGGCGGGTTCGAAGGGAATTCTGCGACTGCCTGATGACCCCGCAGGTTGAGCAGGAACCCAGGGAGGAGTTCGCCCTCCTGTTTCCGAATGCGGTTCCGCGCGGAACCCTGCTCTGGTTTGCCAGCGAGAAGAAGGGCGGGTTCGCCTATTCCATGCTGGACGACGGCAACTGGCTCTACGACCCCTCCCGTCCAGTGCTTTTTGCCAATCGTGGCACGGGCCTGTGCCGTGTTGCCATGATTGGCGGCAAAGGGGATGTCAGGATGCCAGAGGACGTGCCCTATTCCGCCTGTTTCATTGCCACCCCGACCCGCCCGTATCCCCCGAAGATACGCGCCATCCGCTATGGTGACCTGTCCAAGCGGAAATACCAGCGTTTCGGGTTCACCATGAATGCGGGACTCGACGGGATATTCACCTTCGCCCCTCACCCGACCGACTTCGAATACCGAATGCGTAATTTTCCGCCCAACGCCTACACCTGCTATGGGGCTGCGGACTCGCTGACCGAGGCCAGCGACATCGCGCGCTATTTCCGCAAATACGCCGACCGTCCTGGCTCCACCGTGTACAAAATGAACGCCCTGCTTCCCACCGACGTCCCTGGAAAATACACCAAGACAGCCTTCAACACGGTTGCCTTTTGCGGCAGGACGCAGATTATCTACGACTATTACCTATACAATCAGGAGCGAATGTTCCGGCATCCATACGGTGACCGTGTCGCCTGCATCAACTATGACCTGATTGGCAACGGTCAGTGCGGCAATCCCCTGCATGGCTGCGGTTTCACTGACCGTTTCGGACGAAGCATCAGCTCCTTCACCTTGCTCTGCAAGCGGGAACTTGCCATGCGGACGCTGGCCTTCGTCCATGCGAACAACCGAACCCTTGACTTGCACTGCCAGAATCTCTTCAGCCCCTTTATTCACGGCATGTGTGACACCTGGAGCACTGGGGAGCAGCTTGATGCGGTCTGCAACCGCGACCTTTTCGGATACACGGACCTCGTGCCGGAAATCGTTTACCGCACCGAATTCAACAGAGACCTCCTCGGTGTCCGCGTCATCGCCTCTCCGCAACTCTCCCAGGCTGGCAGGGGCTTTGTCCATCGGGATGAGAACATCTTCTACTCCGAGGCCATGCTGTCGGAATTCCTGGTGCATGACATTGAGTTCCAGGCCATCTGGATGCACCAGGCCCCTGCCCGCAAAGTCTGGGACATCTACGAGAAGTATCGGATGGGCGACCCTTCCGTCAAGTGCTGGCGGTATTATGAGGAGGGGAATCCGGCAAGGAGCCTTGTGCCGGAAATCCGGGTGACGACCTATCGGACGCCACGTGCCCATCTGCTGGTCGTCTCCAATGGGCATAAGGAGCATTGCGAGGCTGTCATTGACGTCTCCCTGCTCCGCAGGCAGGGCGAGACCTTTGCCGAGGAGTATGCCAATGCCGAAATCAAGGAGGATGGTGAAGGCCGTCTGAAACTGAAGCTGCCTCCCCGCTCATTCCGCCTTTTGGTCGCCCCAAGGTGTGGCTTCTACCCCTTCGTGGACTCCTTTGAGCGCAGTTGGGAGATTTCGGCGCCCTCCGACTCGGACACCATGTTCCGATTGGACTTGGCTGTCGGCAACCCCGCCCCGCCATCTCTGCTGTACGTCCGTGGTCCGTCCGGACGTTTGGCCGGCGCCTTCTTCGACACGTTCCCAGTGGCCCCTGGGGGCAGGTACGCTCTCTCCTGGAAGGTCTTGCCGGAGGGGTCCGAGTTCGTCGCTGTGGAGGTTTTCGGGCTGGATGACAGGGGAGTGACGCTGAAGGGGGTCAGGCAGTTCCCGCTGGCCCGCTTCCCGCTGAAGGCTGGATGGCAGGAGTTGACGCTGCCTGTTGACATTCCAGACGAGGGCGGATGGCGGGAGTGCCGTCTCATCAGGGTGAGGCTTTCCGTGGCAGGCCGGAATTCCCGAACATGGATTGACGACTTTCGGATGGCGGTGCGAGAATGAGATACGGCAAGATGAAAGAGGCAATTGCAACACTGTCGCCCAACCGCCAAAACGCCGCAAGCGAGGGCGAAGAGCGCAAGCGAGGCGTGGTGACCACGCCGAGTCCGGGCGATGAGGCCATCGCCCCGCGCCGTGACGGCGGTTGGGATGAGAGTTTTGCAATAGCCTCGAAAGTCAGTCGCATCCTAATGGA